>DGJT01000030.1:0-1655 GCA_002387565.1 Akkermansiaceae bacterium UBA4589
TGTGTTGTTCCCTTAACTGGTATGCATATACCAGTTGGCGGTCACGCCTTGCCTAAGAGCAAAATACCTTATGGTATCATTAATTTTTTTGTCGTGTAGTGTGAATTAATATGACTAAGTGTTTTGAGAGTAGTCCATCTAGTTTAGGCGATTATTTCAAGTTCAAATTCTATTGGTTTTTTCCAGTTGAAGATTTTTTTAAATCTACTATTTATCTCATCTTAGCTTTTTTTATTTTGTTGTATTTTATTGTATTAGCTAGTTGAATCCACCAGATATTAGCGGCGTAGAAAAGAATTGAAAAACTGTAGTTACATAAATCACTTCCTCCTAGCGTAGGCTGGAGTATTAAGATCTTCTCCTTTAAATAGATTGGGTTCATCCTGCTTAAATATCCCTTTCATCTCTTCTGTGCCAAAGTTAAATTCACTTTGGCTTTTATTATCCATAGCGGCTCCAAATAGGCTGTCTTGGATAGTTTCTGGCTCTTTGCTTTTGGCCTCTTTAGTGGCGGATTTTTTGACGATTTTATTAGCCACATTTTTGAGCGAGGAAAACGCAGACAGACTCTCTAGGGTTGCTTGAGAGAGTTCTGATTTGGTTTCTGATTGGGCATCTGGCTCGGTTTTAGGCTCAATTTGTGGTTCTGAGGCGGCAGGGATGATGGTTGCTTTTTCCGTGGTCAGCTCTACTTGTTTAGCGTTGAGCGCTTCTAATTCCTTTTCTATATCTAAAATTTCATCTTGTTCAGGAGCTGCTGCTTCTGCTGGTGATGGCTCTTCGCTGCCGAATATAGCGTCTTCATTGATGGCTAGCGATGCTTCTATTTCTTTGTCTGATTGCAGTTTGATTTCATCGATGAGCAGTGCCGCTGAAGTTTCTGCGGTATTAAGCTCCTCGTCAACCTGCTCGTTCGTTTCCTCATCTTGAGTATCATCTTGCTTAGTTTTGATGATGCTGCCGTCTTCTGTAAATATTTTAGAATCATCAATCGCCTTGTTCTCTGATTCTACACGTTGGCTAAAAGATTCGTACTCTTGTTTGAAAATATCTTGAGGGTTTTTGTTAGCTAAGCTTTCTAATTCTTGATCAAAAATGGAGCCTTCGCTCTCGCCTGCACTCTCTTCTTTCAGCTCTGTTTCTTCTAGTTTTTCCTCAACTTCTGCCTCATTCTCAATGACAGAATCTAGCTCTACCTCCTCTACTGGCTCTGTTTCGAGAATTGTAACAGGCTCAGCGTCTTCAACTTGTTCAGCATCTTCCCCTTCCTCTGCTTCCTCTGCTTCCTCTGCTTCTTCTGCTTCTTCTGTTTTGCCCTCTTCTTGAGTATTATCTATTAAGTCCTCAAAGAGTTGATTAATGTCTTCGCTTTCATCTTCATACTCACCTTCTTCTTTATCAAGCTCTGCTGAAATTTCATCTGCAATAGGAGCTTCATCATCAGCGGCATCAAACATAGCGGCGACATCTGGCCCTGTTTGTGAATTATGAAAATCAGCTGAAATTTGCGCTATTTTCTCCTCTATACTAGGTATTTCCCTGGTATCTAGAGGCTCAACAATGAGCTGGCTCATCGCCATACCAACTGACTCTTTAGGTTGTATTGGAGCTGAAGGAGGTAAGGCGCTTGATTCTTCAAGTTCTTCTTCAAGTTC
>DGJT01000030.1:1772-13758 GCA_002387565.1 Akkermansiaceae bacterium UBA4589
AAGTTCTTCTTCAAGTTCTTCTTCTGTAATCTCTTCTATTAAAGTTACCGAGCGTATTTCATCATTAGCGTCTTGTATCTCTTGCTCTAAACTACTCGTTGGTTCTGTACTTGGCTCAGGTTCAATTTCAAGCTCAGGTTCCTCGATAGACTGACTCTCCTGAGTTGGTTTCGCCTCGGCTACATCCTCTACTATGCCCTTTGCTACTTCTGCTTCTTGCTTAGGCTCTGGTTTTGGCAGCTCTACTAAGTTCTCTACGAGGAGGATACTAATGGATACTTGCTCTACTGTGTAGTCTTCAACTAGGTCAAAGCTAATTTCACAATTCACTGCAGTATGAAAAGCGGCTCTGACTTCCTGAGCTAATAATTGTATGTCTTGAATGTAAACATCATCGCTGACACTGAGCTTGAGGTAGACGTCAGTGACTCTTTGGCTGAGGCGAGTTTGTAAATGCTTGATGGACTCACTGAGATTACTTTGCTCAAAAGCTGGGAGAAATTCAATGGATACTTTCTGTTTGTTGGTTTTGGCTAGACTCAAGAGTCTCTGAGTTTTCTTAACCGAAAAACCTAGACCACCAAGAAATTTGTTACTTTGAAAATAGCTGAGGCGTTGCTCTACCTTTTTGTAGAAGAGTGCGAATGATTCTTTGAGTTTGACTCGTTCTCCTGCATTGACCACTAGCTGTTCGTAAGTCGCATCAATGATCGCAATTGAGCTAGCGTCTAAGAAGTCATAGAGCTCATCCTGCTGCTCACTGTTGGCGTTGACCTGATTCAAGCTCCATGAAGCGAGGTTAATTAGCACCATATGACCTTTGTAATCCGTAATAAACTCATTAATTCGACGAATCACATCTGATGCCCAGATAGCATTTAAATCGAGAGCGATAACGATGAGTTGCTGTTTTTCGCAGGCTAAAGCAATGACGTCGGTTTCTTGCTCTGTAAACAAAGGGTTATCTGAGTTGTCATGACTCGCTTCAAGCTGATTATCTGTAATGGCTATGGGGTGCCAATAGGGAGCTTGCTCAAGCTCTGTTTGCGAAAATATAAGCTTAGCTTCATCGCCAATACCTAGTAATATAATTTCTTGCTCACCCATTAAATTGATTATTAAGTGAAAAATTTAAATAGACCAGTTTTTTTCTGACTATTTTTCTTATTTTGCTCTTGTTCTTGGATATAGCGCAGCACACCGATAACGCTACTATAACGAGGGTCTTGCCATGGGATATCATTAAAACCACTGAGATTTTTATTCACACTAGCTTTATTGACCTCTATTTTCATGTAGTTTTCTACCCATGAGACTAGTCCAGTCATTAGAGCTGTACCGCCTGTAAGGAAGATGCCTGATTTAATTTCAGCGAGTTGAGTATCCTTAATCGACTCCTTAACATAATCAAAGATATCTTGTAATCTAGCATCTACAACGCCGTATAAGTCTTTGGCGTCTATTTCAAAGTCACTAAAACCGCTGGGGTCTTTGATTTTGACTTTGTTCATTTTTGATAACTCGACTAAATCGACGTAGTTCTGTTTGATTTCCTCTGCTTTTGAGAACGAGCAATTAAAGAACACACTAATATCATTGCTGATATGATCGCCACCAATAGGCAAGCTACCTGAGGCTTCTATTTTAGATTGATGGTATAAGATATAGTCGGTCGTGCCTGCACCTATATCGATGAGTAACGCTCCTTCTTTCTTGTATTCTTTGTTATCTAACAGCAATTGAGCGCTAGCTATAGGTGAAAAAATCACTTGATCGATATCAAACTCTAGCTCTTCAAGTGCTAATAACCTGTTGTTAATTTCTTTCTTTTGGTAAGCGACGATATGAAACGATGAACGCAACTCTCTACCCTCTAATTTCAAGGGTGGAAACAAACTGTAATTACCGTCCAAGATGTAACCTCTATTAATACGATGAATGATTTGGTAAGGCTTAGAAAAACGATGACTACTAGCATCACTATCAATAGCTTTAATCGTAGCTGCATTGACAGCAACCGCCTCAGGTGAGTCAATTTTGGCACCTTGGTTGATGGATAAGTAGCCTTTGCCTGCTATCACGACGTTAATGCATTTAACAGCGACCTTACTCTTATCCTCTGCTTTGAGTAAGGCTTGCTTGATGCACAGCTTGACTTTTTGCACATCTCTAATCTCCCCCATTTGTACGCCTGAGGAGACGACCTCTTCCAAGGCTAGAATTTTAATTTCTCCTCCACGGGGCAAAAATTCAGCGATAGCAAAGACAACCTTGTCTGTTCCTACTTCTAAACTTGCATATACCTTGGATTGAGCCATGTTATTTTTATAGGATTAGTAACTATTAGGGATGAAAAAATCAATAGTAAAGGGAGATAAAACTATTACTCATCTTCAAAGATTACCGGAATATTTCGCTTTGGAATCAAATTGATAAGTTTAGGCGTTTTTTGCCCTGTGAGACCGTCTAATATTTTAATTAAATTCTGGGTTTGTCGCTCTGGTTCAAAATAGTCACAATGCAATTCTAAGCCATTTGCACAATAAATAATCACCTTGTAGGGCAAGTCAAAAGTCACCCTATCAATCGCTCTATTACGTTGAGCTAGGGGCTCTTGCATCTCATCAATGAGGGCTAAAACGAGTTTTAGGTTTAAATCTTCGAGGGCTGAACCTAATTTAAGCTCCCACAAGTCATCGGGCAAAACAGGTAATTCAATAATAGGTAGTTGTAATATACTCTCGTTAAAATCTTTGTCTGCTTTAAAGACATAACCTTCGACATCTAGTAAGAAGCCGTACTGCCAATTGCGCCCCTCTATACCAAGCTCACGGCTTGAAATCCACGCCTGAGGCACACGTTGCTTCACATAAATAGAGATTTGATTGGGAAATACCTTGGCTACCTTTACTGAGACCACCTGAGGCAACTTGAGTAATCTAGTTTCTACTTTATTGGCATTGACTTTGAGTAGTGACTTATCTTGTAAAATACCACTGATAGCTAGGACTTCTTCTCTGCGTAGCCCGCCTTCAATATCTATAACTATATTCGCTTCTTCTAGGAGGAATTTTTCATGCAGGAGGACTTTATTCTCAAACCATGTTTTCCCTTGTGAGCCGACGAAATAAAAACAACCTATTAGTATCAGTAATATGAGGAGCAATTTAATCGCTCTCCATATTTTAAGAAGCAAGAGACGCCAAGTTAGGCTAGTAACTTTAACATTTTTTGCCTTAGTAGAGGCGGTTTTTGGCTTTTTAGAGAATACCATTCACACTACACGATAAAAAATTTAATGATACCATAAGTTATTTTGTTCTTAGGCAAGGCATGACTGCCAACTAGTATAGACATACTAGTTAAAGGAATAACGATGGATAAGGGCAAAAGAGCAATGGTTTTTCTAATATCTTTATTAAGGCAACGTAGTTGCTCTAATTTAATATAAATTTGATTAAGCTTATTTATTATCATTTTTTGAAGTTCTTTAATTAAGCTTTAAATTATTCTCTCTAATTATTAGCGTTGAATTTTTGTTCTGTAGTCTGAATGTAATTATATGTTTAGTAGATAACCTTCATCACCAATTATTTTATTTACATCGAATCTTTAATAATTCTTAAGCATAATTCAGTAAAGCTCAAGCCATAAATCTCTCCTGATTTTGGCAATAAACTCGACTGCGTCATACCTGGTAAAGTATTAATTTCTAGAACATAAGGCTGTAAATCCTCATCTAACAACACATCAACTCGACTATAAACCTCAACGCCCACACTCTGATGAGCTGCTAACGCCTGTTGCTGAACTTGAGCCGTAACCTCTGCGTCCAAATGAGCTGGGCAGAAATATTTAGCGCCGCCATCACCTATCAACCAAGGGTACTTATTCGCTGAATCATAAAAACCATTTTCTGGCACAATTTCTACGATAGGAAATACTTCTGTACCTAAAATCCCGACTGTCAGCTCTCTGCCCTCGATCCATTGCTCAATCAGCACTTCATCATAAGTAGCCTGCAGTTCTTTTAGAGCCTCAACCCACTCCTGCTGAGTGGTCACCTTAAACACGCCAAAGCTTGAGCCTTCACGTGGAGGTTTAACCACACAAGGCAAAATCGGAGCTGCTAAATCCTCAATAACTAATTCTGAAGTCAGCTCCAAGGTTTGGTAAAAAGGTGTTGAGACATTGGCTTTTTCAAAACACTTCTTACTTTTAATTTTATCAAAGGCAATGCGACTAGATTTAGCTCTAGCGCCTGTGTAAGCGACATCTAAATCTTCGAGCAATGTTTGTAATTGTCCATCTTCTCCAAATACACCATGCATAAGGTTAAAGACAACATCTACACCTGCAAAAGCCTGCGCTGTAATATCTTGTGGCCCATCAATAATTCTTGCCTCTACTTCTAAATTGTTTTCCTGCGCTACTTCTTGCAAGGCTTGAGCTACAGCCGAGCCTGAGGCTATAGAGACTTCGCGCTCACGACTTAATCCTCCCATTAAAACGACTACTTTTTTCATATTATTTATTGATCTACTGTTTTAGCTTAAAACATCACCTCGTCATCGCCAATGACTTGCAACTCTAGATTCAACCTAATCTCTTTCTGTGATGAGGCTTGTTCTCTTATTTTTTCAATTAAACCTAGCACATCTTGAGCTGTAGCTCCGCCTCTATTAACGATAAAGTTCCCGTGTTCATCTGAAACTTGAGCTTGACCTACCTTGCAGCCTTTCATGCCAAGCTCATCAATAAGTTTGCCTGCAGAGATAGATACTGGGTTTTTAAACGAACAGCCCCCGCTCGCAGCCACAGGCTGGGTCTCGAGGCGCTTCCTACGTGACTCTTGATGTAAATCGATGATTTTTTGCTCATCTGCAGAGTTCTGAGCAATGGCGTCAGCTTTTAAAACTGCCTCTAATACATAATTATAAGCCAAACTACCCACACTTCGGTAACTGTAGTCAAACTCTTCTTTGGCTAGGGTTTTAATCTCTCCCTCTTGGGTAAGCAGCGTGATTGAAACCACATGATCAAACATCTCACGCCCCATGGCTCCAGCATTCATACGCAAGCTACCGCCTAACTGCCCGGGCACACCTTCCATCCACTCAAAACCTAACAGACCTTGCGCTTTCGCTGTATTAGCTATTTTCTTAAGACGCACTCCAGCTCCTACGGTCATTTGCGAGCCTTGAGTCGCTAATTGAGTGAACTCGCCTTTGGCTAGAGAAATAGTAGCCCCCTTTATCCCTCCATCTTTGACTAATAAATTAGAACCCCTACCTACTACGTGTAAGGCAATACCTACTTGGTGGATTCTTGCTACTACTTTGGCAAAGGCTTGCTTTGATTGAGGCTCTATCCAAAACTGAGCACAACCGCCGATGAGCAAGGTCGTGTGTTTGGTCATAGGCTCATAGAGTTTAATATTGAGCTCCGCTAAATCGATATCTTGCTGGAGGTATTCTAATTGCTCCCAGTCCTTACTTAACCATGTGCCAATTTGATGAATATTCCCTGCACCCAAAGTCAGCAAAGTTTCACCTGACTTAAGCTTATTACCTATAGCTAATTGAGCTGATTTAAAATCATCAAAACAAGCCACTTGCCCATGACCGTTGGCTCTAATTAGCTCGGCTAATGACTCATGAGAAACGCCGTCTATAGGGTCTTCACTCGCGGCATAAATCGGCAAGATATAAATAGCGTCAGCAATAGCTAACACTTCTGCAAATTCCTGCATAAATGCCTGAGTTCTACTATAGCGATGTGGTTGAAAAGCGACATGTAGAGCTCCTTCTTGCGTGGCTCTCGCTGTGTTGAGTGTGGCTTCTATTTCACTTGGATGATGAGCGTAATCATCAATCCATACAAAACGATCAGAGGCATAACGCTTGTCAAAGCGACGTTTAGCACCAGAAAAGCTGGCTAAGGCCTCTTTAATCACCTGCCATGACAGCCCTTGAGCTCGGCTCAGAGCAATAGTAGCCAGAGAGTTGAGCACATTATGCCTTCCTGGAATAGATAAATCAAATTCACCAACATCCTCACCAAATTCTTCTACATTAAAGAACACTTGCGAGCCTATCTCTTTTAATTCTTTGGCTACATAATCAGCATGAGGCTCAGTATCTGCAAATCCATAAGAAATAGCTTTTAAATCTAACTCATTAACTAGATTGAGTAATAGTGGGCTACCCGCATAATAAATCACGCCTTTTTGAGCTTTGCTTAGTGCGGTCCCGAACACCTCCTTAAGGTGGGCTTCGTCACGGTAAAAGTCTAAATGCTCTAATTCTAAATTGAGCGCGACTAACCACTGGGTTTCATATAAGGCCAACGTACCATCACTCTCATCCCCTTCTACTAACCATGGTTTATCCGCACCACTGAATTGGGAACTCTCACCCAATACAGGTGTTTCTGCTCCTACATAATAATTAGGTTGTTTCAGTCCTTGTTTGAAAGTATGTGACAACATTGTCGTTGTCGTTGTCTTGCCATGAGTGCCAGCTACTACGGTGGTATTTTGATGATTAATAATCTGTGCCAAGCATTGAGCTCTACACCAGCAAGTCAACTCACGCTTACGTGCCTCAACCATAATTGGATTGGTCTCACGAATAGCCGCAGAATGCACAACTAACTCAACAGGTCTATTCACGTCGCTCAACTCTTGCTCAGGATCCACATCCAAAGCGCTCGCATAATGTGGTGAAGAAAATATCAAGCCAAGCTTAATCAACTTAGCTACTTCAGTATTATGAATTTTATCTGAGCCTGAGACCACATGCCCCATCTCTAGGAGCAGGCGAGCTAAGCCACTCATGCCACTACCAGCCACCCCAATGAGGTGAATTCTTAACTGAGAAGAATAAAGATTAAAACTAGAATCAAGCATGAACACTCAAGCTATATCTAATCACTCTAGTTAGTCAATCATTAGTCTAGTTTAGCTATCTATTTAAGTTCTTAAATCAACTTTGGCTAAGCTAAAATATAATTAACCATAGTCTTTTCTGCTTCACTGATAAATAATTGCTGTAGTGATAGTTTTTCTTGTTCAATGAGGATAGGCACGGCTTGTCTATCTTCTATCCATACTTGAATTTTATCAGGGCTTAGATCTGCCTCTAAGCACATCACTGCCGCTTTTTTGCTCGCAAATACTTGAGCATTTTTAGCTTGGTGATCATCTGCAGCATAAGGGTAAGGTACGAGTAAGCATGGTTTTGCTAATGCAGATAGCTCATTCATCGCTGAAGCTCCCGAACGACTAATCACCAAATCACTAGCCGCATAGACACTAAGCATATCCTCGCAGAAATCTATGATTTTATACGTATTAGAATTTATACCTAATGCCTCAACTTGTTCAGTTACCGATTGGCTGTAATTCATCCCAGTAAGATGAACCCACTGTATCTCTTGCCCTGATTTTTCTAGCTGCGATGCTGCTTGGAGTACTTTAGTATTGAGACTCGCTGCACCTTGGCTTCCTCCTGTAACAAGGATGGTGAACTTGTTAACATCTAAACCTAATTCAAGGCGAGACTGTTGTTGGTCTCTGGCTTCTAGCAACTCTGGGCGAATGGGTGTGCCTACCACACTAATTTTCTGTCCCTGCTTTAATTTAAAATACTTAGAGGCCTCTGTAAACCCCAAGAAAATATGCTGACAAAATTTGGCATTGAGTAAATTGGCTTTGCCTGGAATGGCGTTTGAGTCGTGTACCCAAGTCCCTCTGCCCTTTAATTTACCTGCAATAACTGGCGCTAATGAACTAAATCCACCCATAGCTAGCACACCATCAATATCGTATTTTTTGATAATTTTAAGTGCTCCAATAATACTAACAAGCAGCTTCCACAAAAATACCACCATGGCTAGCGACAAGGTTTTAGGTTTGGCCATCACTGGTAATGTGAGGCTCTTAAACTCGGCGTATTTAGAAGCCGCTTTAGCATCTATAGCTTTTTCTGACAGGAGTAAGATAGCTGTATGCCCTTGTTTTTTTAACTCATGCGCTACAGCTACACCTGGAAACAAGTGACCTCCTGTTCCTCCACAAGCAATGAGAATAGTTTTAAAGTTGTTAGAACTGTTAGGTGTTTTAGATGTCTTCTTCGCTTGCTCCATAACCAATTAATTATACAGGTTCTTTATAAATTCTGCTTAGAGACCAGCTCATTATAATAACCGCTAGCAGCTATAAGCTCTGCATGCTTACCTTGCTCGATGAGGCTACCGTCCTTAAATACTAGAATCATATCTGCAGACTTAATCGTAGCTAAACGATGCGCAATAGTAATGGTGGTTCTGCCTTGGCTTAATTGCTCTAGCGCTTCTTGAACCTTACCTTCGGTTTCTGCATCTAAAGCACTCGTAGCTTCATCCAAAAAGAGTATTTTAGGGTTGGTTAATATCGCACGTGCTAGAGCTATGCGCTGACGTTGACCACCTGAGAGTTTGACCCCGCGAGGCCCTACTAAAGTTTCATAACCCTCAGGGAATTCGGTAATGAACTCATCCGCATGCGCTTGGCTTGCCGCTTGTTGAATCTGCTCTTGCGTTGCATCAGCATTACCGTAAGCAATGTTCTGCGCAATCGTGCCACCAAATAATAAAACTTCTTGAGAGACCATCGCCAATTGACTGCGAAACTTGGCTATATCTAACTGTTTGATATCTACACCATTGTATTTAATCTTACCTTGGTAGTTAGTATAGAAACCATAGAGTAGCGATATAAGCGTAGATTTACCTGCCCCGCTCTCCCCAACAATTGCAACCGACTGACCAGCGGCTATATCAAAGCTCACTTGATTTAAGACCGTTTCATCAGGATTACTTGAATAAGCAAACTCGATATTTTTCAGGCTCAAACTACCGTCTAACTCTAGCTCTTGTGAGCCAGTTTGCGTTGCTTGCTGTTCTTGGGCTAAGTCTTTGATTCTAAATAAACGTTTAGTCGCTACATCTGCACGTTGAAATTGAGCTAAGACTTCAGGTATTGCACGTAGTGAGGCTGCCACAAACACACTAAACAAAATAAATCCAGTAAGCTGTTTTTCAGTTAAATCACCAGCAATAACGAGATGAGCGCCTCTCCATACGATGCAAGCAATACTGCCAAACATCACAAAAATCACAAAAGCCACAAACCATGAACGGGCTTTTATCTCATAAAAAGCGGCCTTAATGTAGGCATCTAAGGTTTTTGTATAACGCACAGCTTCGTAGCTCTCGTTACAGAAAGCTTTGACCTCAGAAATATTCTGCACACTTTCTTCGAGAACAGACTCACTCTCCTCTAAGGCTTCCTGAGCTCCGTGAGTATGTTTCTTAACCTTTTTGCCAAAAATTGCCAGTAACGCCACTACTGGAATAATAATGAGTAGAAGCAAGACACTTAATTGCCAAGAAATAACAAAGACAAAACATAAACCACCAATAAGAATCACCAAGTGACGCCCTAAAGGAGCTAGGCTCGATTGCAAAGTTTCCTTAATCACTGATAAATCATGCACCATGCCACCTGTAAGCAAGCCTGGTTTGTATTCATGATAAAAACTCAATGGCAGCCTAAGCAAATCCTCAAATATATCAGCACGCAAATCTCTGACCATCTTTTCAATAGCTATACCCATAAAACGAATACGCACATAGGTAATCAACCCTTGAATGGCTAATATAATGAGTAAAGTTATCAATACTCGGTTAATCACCTCAGCATCCGTAACATTACCTAAAAACTCTTTAAGATAAAAAGGGAAAAGTAAGCTCAACCCCGCCGTACAAAGTAACGCGATTGTTCCTAGGATAAAGGCCGCCTTGTAAGGCGCCATGTAAGGGAATACACGCTTGAGGTTTTTGTATGAACCTTTCTTTTTTTTCATCACAGATTAGAGTAAATCTTGCGCTGTGACTGAACTTGGTACTTTTTTGGCCAAGATTTGAGCCTGCATTTTGATATTAATGAGATCTGTATCAAATTGATAACTATGACAGTTAGGACAGGTACAAGCCTCTTTCGTGACAATAGAAAAACAGCCTTCGCATATCTGATATTTATCAGACTGTGCAATAATCTGCTTAGCCATTAACTCACGGTTAATTTCAACTGCTGGGTCTAGATTGTCTTGTACAAAATCCATGGCTGTATGTTGCCTCTGAACCCTCTACTTAATCAACTCTAAAAACAAAAAAACTTTAACTGTTTTACAGCCCTTAGACTCAACTCTAGGTTGATTAATTTATTTTATGCGCAATATTAATCCCGTCCATAGCAGCAGAAATAATACCACCAGCAAATCCAGCCCCCTCACCTGCTGGGTATAGGCCTCTGACTTCTGGATGCTCCAAAGTGATGGGGTCACGTGGGATTTTCACAGGTGAACTGGTACGTGTCTCAAAACCTATAAGCAAAGCATCTTCGCAGATGTAGCCACGCATTTGTTGGTTGAACTTTTTAAAACCTTCTTTGAGTAGGCCTGAAATTTTCGTCGTAATGAGTTCATTAAGGTCACAAGAGGTTAAACCAGGAAAGTAACTCGTCTTAGGCAGGGTCTCGGAGACCTTACCCTCCATAAAATCAACTAAGCGTTGGGCTGGTGCCTTTTGCTTACCACCTCCAGCTATAGAGGCATTGCGCTCGACTTGCTTTTGCATCTTAATACCTGCTAGCACATCATCTGGGCCATCTCCATACGGAGTGGTGTCTTCTGGCAATACGGTTACCACCATGCCACTATTGGCAAAATAAGAATCACGACGCGAAAGCGACATACCATTAACCACCACTTCGTCGTTTTCGGTGGCAGCTGGCACGACAAAACCACCTGGACACATACAAAACGAATGGATGCCACGATTATCTAATTTAGTCGCTAAACTGTAACGCGAGGCTGGTAGTACTGATGAGCGCTTCTCATCACTCTTAAGGTGGTACTGCAACTTATCAATAAAGGCTTGCGGATGCTCAATACGTACCCCCATAGCAAAAGATTTTTTCTCTAAAGCAACCCCCTTATCATTGAGTAAGTAATAAATATCACGTGCAGAATGACCTGTGGCAAGAATCACAGAATCAGCCTCCCACAAATAAAGTTCTTCATGAGTCTGTCCATTGGCATAATCCTCCTCTTTGGCGTCAGCTCTTAATTGAGTTTTGACCCCTGTGCATCGTTGCTGACCATTGTTCTGAGACTTCAACACAAAATCAACGACCTTTTGCCCAAAATGCACTTCGCCTCCCTGCGCCCTAATCGATTCTCTAATTGCCATCACAACTTTAGGTAATAAATTAGAGCCAATATGTGGATGGGCTTCGGTGAGAATATTCTCTGGGGCGCCATGCGCCACCAAAATCTGATAAATCAAAGCCACTGAACCACGCTTTTTAGCACGGGTGTAGAGCTTGCCATCTGAAAAAGTACCAGCCCCTCCCTCACCAAAACAATAATTAGACTCCTCTATCACACGACCTTCACGCATAATCGGAGCTAAATCAAAACGACGTGATGAAGCATCTTTGCCTCGCTCAAGGATAATCGGTTTAATCCCTAGCTGAAGTAATTCTAACGCTGCGAATAATCCACAAGGCCCTGCACCAACAATTATGGCACGTGGCGATTCATCAGTCACTGGTTCGGCGGTGAATTTCCATTTTGTAACCTCTTCCTCTGGAGGTAAAGGCATGCAGACACCCACCTCTAAACGCAACTGCATTTTAACTGGTGATTTACGCGCGTCAATCGACTGCTTGATGAGACGCACCTCCTCAATAGATGAAGGGTGGCATTTGAGTTTTCTACCTGCTATTTTAAGCCATGAATCTTTGTCTTCAAACTGTGCCAACGACACGACGACATCAATAACTTCTATTCTTGCAGCTCCACTCACGCAGGCAACCTAAAGTGAAAATGAAAAAACTAAAAGTGCAAAATAACAGTTTATCACACTACACGACAAAAAA
>DGJT01000055.1 GCA_002387565.1 Akkermansiaceae bacterium UBA4589
CGCTTTGATTAAAAGCGGACGAATTAAATCAGCGACCAAATAAGGAGCTGATAAGAGTGGAACAATAGTGACATCCTGAGTAGGGCTAGGCGAAGCACATACTATGTAAGGACAATTTCAATATAGTATGATTTAAGATTGCTAATTAAGTAGAAATATTTTAAGTAAAGACTCAGCTATGCCTGACTCTACACCTACCCAAACTGCTCCGTATAAACGTGTTTTATTAAAACTTAGTGGTGAAGCGCTTCGTGAACCTGGTAGTGAAGATAATATATCACCTGAAATTGTCTCAAGAATAGCCAAGCAAATCGCTCAAGTCAAAGATTTAGGTATTGAGGTATCACTCGTTATTGGTGGCGGTAATTTCTGGAGAGGTGAGGCAGCCAGTGCACGAGGTATGGAACGTGCTGCCGCTGACTACATGGGCATGTTAGCCACAGTCATGAATGCTCTAGCGATGCAAAGTGCACTCGAATCCCAAGGTATTCGTTGTGTAGTTCACTCAGCTATCGAAATGAAAAACGTAGCCGAACCTTTTATCCGTAAAAAAGCACAGTCTCAATTACGCAAGGGGCACATCGTTATTTTTGCTGCAGGAACTGGAAACCCCTTCTTCTCAACTGACACTACTGCTGCACTTAGAGCTAATGAAATGGGTGTCGACGCCATCTTTAAAGCCACTTCTGTAGATGGTATTTATTGTTCAGATCCACGCACTAACCCAAATGCAGAAAAATTTGATACTATCAGTTACCAAACTTGCTTAGAAAAACGTCTCCAAGTGATGGATTCAACTGCTTTTAGTCTCTGTATGGACAATAATATGCCTATTATTATTTTTGATATGAATAAAGATAACTCTATTATAGAAGCCATCTCTAATGGTGATTGGGGCACAATAGTAAGCCAAGAGGCTTAATCCCTAAATGAACTTATTTATATACAGCGAAAATAGAATTTTCTTTTACGCACAATAGTGTTTGCAGAATTCCGCTATTAGTAAGCCATATCCATCTATCACAAAAAATTAGTATAAACTTACCAATAATCTCTTGATTCTTCAGGGATTTAACCTAGACTCCAGCAAATTTTATGAAAAGAAAAACCCGTATCATCAGTACTTTAGGTCCAGCCATTACTTCTAGCGAAGCATTAAAAGAAATGATTTTAGCTGGAGTTGATGTTTTTCGTTTTAACATGAGTCATGCTCAACCTGATTGGTGTCGCGATATCGCTGTTCGTATTCGCTCTATTGCCGATGATTGCGACAGACGTGTAGGCTTACTCTTTGACTTGCAAGGCCCTTCTATTAGAACAGGTGACCTAGAAGAAAACTGGACTCTCTCTGTAGGAGACATCGTTGAATTCAGAAAAGCCGAAGCTGAGCCATCGACTAAATATTCAACCACAGTCAACTACGAAGAACTCATGAATGATGTTCAAGCAGACAAAATGCTCGTAGTTGATAATGGTGGAATCCTTATGTATATCCAAGAGGTTACAGATGAGCGCATTACTTGTCGTGTAGATACAGCTAGTGAGATGACCAGTCGTCGTCACATCAATTTACCAGGAACGAGACTGAATCTTCCTGCGATGACAGAAAAAGATAAAGTCGATTTAACCCTCGCTGTTGAGTTAGGTGCTGATTTCGTCGCTGGCTCATTCGTACGTGATGCTGCTCATGTAGAAGAAATCCGTGATTTCATGACTAATTTAGGAGGTCAGGCCGACATCGTTTCAAAAATTGAAGACCAAGAAGGCGTCAAAAATATCGAAGCCATCATCGAAGCTTCAGATGTCATCATGGTCGCACGTGGTGATCTAGGTATCGAAGTGGCGGTTGAGGAACTCCCTATCGTACAGCGTCGCATCGTGCGCCTTTGTCACGAAAAAAGCTGCCGTGTGATTGTGGCTACTCATATGCTTGAATCTATGATTGAGAGTCCAACCCCTACACGTGCCGAAGTCACCGATATCGCCAATGCTGTGTTTGAGCAAGCGGACGCTATCATGCTTAGTGGCGAAACCACGATTGGTAAATACCCAGTTGAGTGTGTTAAAACTATGGATCGCATTTCTCGTCGTATGGAGCAAGCAAGACCACTTGATTTTGCTAAAAATGCCGAACTTTTCACTGACAAAAAACGTACTATCAAATCAGCTGTTTCTCTTGCTAATAGCACCGAAGGAGCACACATTCTTGTGTTCACTCGTAAAGGAACAGTGGCTAACTTGGTAGCTCTTATGAGACCAGAGGTTGAAAACATCTTTGCCTTTGCTGAAACTGAGGAAGTTTGTCGCAAACTCAAGCTTTCACGTGGTGTTACTTCATTCCCTATCGAATTCGAAGAACGCACTCACGAAACGCTGATTAAAGCCATCAATCTACTTGTAGAAAAAGGCTTAGCGAAAAAAGGAGACCCCATTGTCGTTGTATCAGACTCAATGCAACAAACTTATACAGTTGACTCAATCCTATTCCATCACGTATAAGACGTTAAACCTGACTGGTTTTTAGTGACTACAACTTGACACCAGTTAAATAGGTTTATCTATTCAATCATACGTCATGCAATTCCAAGGAACCTATACCGCCCTCATCACACCATTTAAAGATGGCGTGATTGATGAAGCCGCTTTTGAAGCCATCATCCAGACTCAAATCGAAGCTGGAATCGAAGGTATAGTACCCGCAGGAACTACAGGTGAGTCACCAACGCTCAACCCAACTGAGCACCTCAAAGTCATCGAACTTGCGGTTAAATACGCCGCAGGAAGAACCCAAGTCATTGCCGGTACTGGTGCTAATTCTACCCTAGAGGCCATTGAGCTCACCAAAGCAGCACAGCAACTCGGCGTAGACGCTTCATTGCAAGTCTGCCCTTACTATAATAAACCTTCGCAAGACGGACTCTTTGCTCATTTTGGAGCCATTGCTGATAGCACAGATTTACCCATTGTTCTCTACTCAATCCCTGGTCGAAGTGTCGTAGAAATAGCAATCGATACCGTGGCTGATTTAGCTGTCAACTATGACAATATCGTAGCGATTAAAGAAGCAGGTGGCGATGTGGATAGAATCAACCAGCTCAAGCAAATCTGCCCTGATGATTTCACCCTTATTTCTGGTGATGATCCACTCACTCTACCTTTCATTAGCTGTGGAGCCAAAGGCGTAATCTCAGTCATCTCTAACTTATGCCCAGGCATGATGAAAGGCCTCGTGGACTCAGCTCTTGCAGGTGATTTTGAAACCGCTCTACTCATGCAACAGCAGTACTACCCTCTGCTATCTGGGCTCATGAGTTTAGGTGTTAATCCTGTGCCAATCAAAACAGCCATGGCTGCTATCGGCAAATGTGAGCCTGATTTGAGACTACCACTTGTTTCACTAGACGAAGAAACTGAGGAAACACTAAAGGAACTCTTACAAGAGTTTCATTTAGTGTAATCGCACGGTTAGGAAACTGTCTATACACCTCGCTCTACTTCGTTTTTTACGGACATGGCAGTAGCTTTGCCTACAGCCAGCCCTTAAAAGCCTCGTATATCAAGCCATCTAAACAGTTTTAGACTTATTTAGGGGCTTTAAATTTTCTCTACAGTAAAATTCAAAGCTCAGCTTTGCCCCTTGACGATGATAGAGATATTGAGTAACTTTTAAATCTAGCTCAAAAAAATTACCCATTAAACAATGATTATCGATGCTATATTAGCGCTATTTGCTTCAATTTTTGGAGTCCTTTTAGAAGGTCTATTTGTAGTGTTTGTACCTATTATTAACTTAATAGTTTCAGGTATAGAAGCTATTATTAGTATATTTGTGCAAGGTTTTAAAATTGGTCGAATAAAACGCAAACAAGATAAAAAGCATTCTAAGTTCTCTTCAATTGCAGGTATTATTACACTTTTTATTATCATAGGTCTGATTATTGCACCAAAAGTAATGAACCAACAATTAACCTTAGTAGCTGAAGATGGATATAGTCTTCCATTTGCAGCTGTAATTATACATACTTCTGATAGCCAGAAACATGAAAGGACTGATAATGCGGGTAATATTAAGGTTCCTCGTTTCAGTATAACTTCAATTACTGTAAAAGATCCTAGATATATCGAAAAAACATGGGAGAAATCAGAGATTAAATCTGAATTAATGGTTGAAAGAACTGTGCTAGGCGCAGGCTTAGATTCCCTCGCTGAGAAATTTCTTAAATCAGCCAAATAAATAGAAGTCTATCCCCAACTAACCACTCGTTTGATTTAAATCAGCGAAAACCTAACTTAACAATAAATACCACCACCTCTAGTGAGAAATGAGGTGAAGCCTGACACTTTATGAGTAAAGTGTTGGGCGGTTTTGATTTAAATGGCGCGCTGATGAAGAATCGTGGAGCGCAGTGTAGAAAAAGCTACTCGAGCACCACGACAACGATTACAAAGTAATTTTGGACAGGAGCCTAGCGACGTGCTTGCGCAGCAAGTGACGAATAGTCATCAATCTGAGAGGTGCGCCATTTATGCAAAAGCACCCATTTATTTAAATAAGCTAAGTAGTTGCATGATTATGCAACTACGGTTTTGGGAATTAAAATGTGCTTAGCTCAAAACCGTGACTGACACTCTCCCTTTTGTCTTTAGATAAACTAACTTCAGAGCGTCACCGCTAGGTGAGGATAAAGCGGAATGAATTAAGACATTCCTGAGAACCGCGAAAGTTTGGGTAAGTGCATTTTAAACCCAAAAGAGCTATTTAAAATTCAACAAAAGGCCGTCGAGCGTGAGTCTTGGGTGAATGATGATGTCCGGGAAATATTGGCAGATGAGCTCGGCGTCGCCGCCACAGGCGATGATGGTGGGTTCTTGTTCGTACTCGGATTTGAGCTTGTCTAGCAGGTGACCTACGAGCCCTACGTGTCCTGTGAGGGTGCCTATTTGCATGGCTTCTTGGGTGCTGCGTCCGATGATGCTTTGTGGTGCTTTTTTGAGGTCATCGAGCTCTATTTCTGGTAGGAGCGCGGTCTTGTCGCAGAAGTAATGT
>DGJT01000004.1 GCA_002387565.1 Akkermansiaceae bacterium UBA4589
CATTTTTTGTCGTGTAGTGTGATTCTATCTATATCTTTACTATCAATATAAGTAATAATTTCTAATTTTTGAGGAGCTATAACATACGCCAATGATAATTGAGGAGTTATCCATCGCCCAACAGTTAATTTATCTGCAATATCTTTAATGATCCCTGAGAGAGGTGCTCGTATAGAAAGTTGTTCTTTTTCTATTTGAATACTTTGCAGCTCTTTTTCTAATTTTGCTTTGATTTCTTGATTAATAATAAAGTCTTTTTTTGCCGTGATATCCACAAATGCATTATTAATACGCTGCTGATTAATAGCTATTTTTTTTATGACAAGGCTTTCTCGTAAGTCCAACTGAGGGTTAGTCAGCTGAAATAATAACTCTCCTTCAGTTACATATTGATTAGGCTTAATATGTATGGACTCAATTTTCCCAACTTGTTTGCTATGAATAAAGTTGGCTATTTTGGCCTGCGCAAGAGCAGGTGTTCTAATAGTTGAAGAAATAGGTAAAATACCTAATAAAAGAATAATAATGATAATGCCAATAGTGATAAAACTACGACGTTGTTTTAAATAAGTTTTGCGCATGGTTATCCAATGACTAAATTCCTTTATTACAGGAATAATAATGAGAGAGATGATTTCAATAGTAAATAATATAATGCCGATGATTTTAATGAAAAAAGTATAAAAAATCAGTGCAATCGAGGTGAAAATTATAATACGATAGAGATAAACGCCAATAGCATAAATAAATAGCCAACGTTGCATTCTTAATGGCAATTGCTCAGGAATAGGTTCTGGAGTGTTAAACAGAACTTTACGTAAGTACCATTGTCCCATTTCCATAGCTCTAGGCTGTAAGTTATCTATTTTAACTAAATCCATGAGGATGTAATAACCATCAAACTTAGCAAAAATATTACTATTAAAAACCAGTGTCGTAATTAAACTCGTAGTAGCTGCAAAGAAAGCAATACTTTTTATATTACCTTCAGGTAAAAAAGCCCACAAAAACAGAGCAATAATACCTACAATGAGCTCAGTGCGAATTCCTGCTATAGCTATGTTAACCCGCTTTTTTCTGTTCGGAATTCGCCAAGTATCTAAGACATCACTATAAAGTAAGGGTACAAATAGCATAAAAAAAATGCCAAAGCTATTGACCTTGGATTTATAGCGTATAGAGGTATAGGCGTGGCCCAGCTCATGAAACACCTTTAGCACTATGGTGGTAATGAGGAAATAAATAATCCCTTCAAGGCTAATAAAATTAATGAAAGTATTAATAAAAGCATCCCATTCTCGAGAGACAAGGTAAATACCTATAATCGCCATTAAAATGATAGCTCGATACCAGTAGCGATGGTACATCCATTTAATATAAGGATAAGTCCGACTAAGAAAGACTTGAGGATTAACCAGTGGTACTCTTAAAAATAAGTACTGCTTAAGAATCTGGCTAATAGATTTTTGTTTAGATTTTTTATATTGTTCTAAATAATGGGTGTAATCACCTTGTGCAGGAGACTGGGTGAGTGAGTTTTTATACAAAAAATTAATCAAATAGAGTAAGTCCTCTTCGGTGATTTCGGCTGTGCTTTGATTATTAGCTTGATCTAAAACTTGTTTTGCATTGACCAGATGCCAATATTTAAGAAGTCTAAAAATACGCCATCCTATACGAAAGTACTGATTAGCTAAAGGGTCAAAAAGCAACCAATAAGCAGAGCCATTACTATGCACGCCCCCAGTATTGATTTGCAAATCATCGCGTATCAAAGGCAGAGCAATTTTTTCTAAAGGTGGCTGATCTGAATCACTCATAAATGAGAAAAGTTTACTAGTAGTATTCTAGCTAATCATTAATAGACTTTCAATAGTCCCTTACAACCCTGTTTTAGCTCGAAGCACTGCAATAGGTTTTCTGAATAAATAATAGGCAAGAGAAACTTGATCACCATATATTTTGCAAGTACCGCTGAGCCCGATTCTGGGTATGACAGCTGAGCTTTCAAGTTCAGCAACCACATGATAAGCCAAGTCATTAGCTGGTGTAGAGTAAGCATAATAACTACTATAGTTAATTTTACCTTTGATAGGGTTTAAAGGATCTGAATCTAAAAAGAATTTAATAGGATAGCCCTCTTTAAGGACCATAGCATCCGCTATAGGAACCTGAATTTTAACCTCTATTGAATTGGGGTCAGCTAATTCCATGATAGCTTGGCCAATTTGAATAGGTTTGCCAATAAGGTTTTGTGGGTCATCAAACAGAATAACCCCTGAGTGAGGCGCTTTAATCAGGGTTTCTTCAAGCATCGCTTTATGGTAATCGACTTCAGCTTTAGCTAACGCGGCTTCTTGTTTAAGAAAGGCGAGTTGAGACTTGCTTTCTATGCTTGAAAAAGCTCCTTGTAAGGCTGATTGATATTCGGCTAACTTAATAGCTAAGTTTTTTTGTGAAACCTCTAATTCATTAAAGAACTGAGTGTCATCAATTTTAATGAGTGGTTGAGCTGGAGTCACAACAGAGTTGGCTTCTGGGAAAATCTTTTCAATGACCCCATTAAGAGGAGAGCTAATAATAGTAGCGTTTTTAGCAACAACCTCTGCTGGGGCTAAAACAGAAAGTCTCACAGGTATAAATCCTAGCAACACTATTAAAACCAACAATAGCCATTTTGTGTGATTGTAAATCTTATGATTTTGGAATAAACGCCTCTTTTTTTGTTCTAGGAATTTAAAAGCATAGGCAAAACTAGATGTGATTTTATTTAATAATACGAGCTGGCTATCCACAAATGTTTTATTCATAGATAACCACAGGAATTGTTTAGGTTCCATTTTGTGGACGATTAGAGGAACCCAGATGAGTTTAAAAATACCATATTCTTTCCATTCACTTTGCAGCTCTTCACTCAGCATATCAATAGTGATAATTTTAACGGTTTTGCTATTAGGTAAATTAAGGTACTTAATGATTTGGTTGCTCCATTGGATAAAAGAGCTTTGCTCATCAACATGAGTCACTCCACTTGCGGTGGTTGCTTTGACTTTTTTACTGCCAAGGTAAGGGGCTGTATAGACAATGGCCTGTTTATAATTAAAGCCAATAAGCTTTAAATTATTCACTAAAAGAAATTCCAATTCTTTAATATTTTCACAATTTTTAATCTGCGTTTCAATTTGTAGTATATTGAGCAGTTTTTGAAGCTTGCCCTCTGTGGCTTCAGCTAAGTTTTGGTTATCTAATTCTTCCTTTTTTTGAGATGAAACTGTGGAAGTTGATTTAATCTGACTCACTACCTTTTTAGAGGGATCATTGAATGATTGATTAGTAGATTCAGGCATAGGATAATGTAATTAAAGCTTCATTAATCTTGAGTAAAGTTCGCAGTTCCAGTCATGCCTATCACCAAAAACTCATCTGGTTCACTAAACTCGCAAATGACTTTAATGGTTCTACTTACCGCATCAATAATGCCTGAGGTACGGAGTACTTTAATAGAGTAAGTGCGCTGAGTTTCATCGATTACGAATTCAAACTCTTTACCAGTTTTAAGCCAAGATACCCAACTAGAAGGTACAATAAGCTCTAATTCAGGGTTGTTGGAGGCTATGATTTGAATGAGCTGCTTATCTAGAGTAACTAGCTCATATTCATTCACAAATTTCTCAATAACAACCCCATCATAAGGAGCTTTAATGATACATTGATCTAAAAGGAACTTCTCTTTTTCGAGTAAAGACTCTAGCTCCGTCGTTTTGAGTTCAGATAGACGTAACTCGGTTTCTGTGATGCCATCTAGTTTATATAACTCGAGCTGGTTTTCGTAAACGATTTTCTGTGATTTTGAAATCGCAGATTGAGCTTCGTATTGTGATTGGTAGACTGAGTTATCAAATTCAATTAGTATGTCTCCTTTGTTAAATTTCTCTCCCACACCAAAGTGTATCTTAATAATAGGTGCCTTAATTTCACTTGAAAGAATAGCTTTTTTGGAGGGCTTAATAATACCTCTAATTTCAGAGATAGATGAGTCTTCACTAACTAGATAGTTGACCTCATTGAGCATCATTTCAGCAGTTGTTTGAGCTCTTGCTTCAGCTGCAGCGATTTCCTTAGCGATTTCCTTAGCTATTTCATTAGCATAAGAGGGCAAGATTAGTAAGAAGCTTACAGATAATAAAGTAAGAATTTTAGATGAGAATAAAGGCATTTATTTAGAGGCTAAAATAGGCTGTGATTGGATACGAGATAAAATCATATTTTGACACTGTCCTTTAACTCTGAGCTGTTCACAGGTGGCTTCAATGCAAATTGACTGCTTTATAGCCTTAAATCCAAGGCGCTTAGTCACACAATCATTAAGTGTGGCTAGATGCTCATCTTCAAACTCTTCTACACGTCCACAATCAATACAAATGAGATGGTTATGAGCAGGTTTCTCTAAAAAATTAGGATCGTAGATACGATTATTATCATTAATTTTTATTTCAACTAATAGCTTAGCTTCCACCAATAATGATAGAGTTCTGTATAGTGTCGATCTAGATATTTTAGCCCCAGACTTATGGAGGTATTGTTGCAAAATTTCCGCAGAAAAATGCTCATTATAATCAAAAATAGCTTTGAGAATGAATTCTCGCTGCTTGGTATGACGCAGCTTCTTACTCGCAATGAACTCATTCATTTTATCGAGCGCGCGCTCGTAAGTAGTTTGATCTGTGTGAGGCTGATGCATAGAATTGTAACTAGATTTATATTCTAGCTGAATTAAATGTGGTGTAAAGGCGTTTTTATCTTAATAGCCTCTTTTACAATTAAGAACTCTGAACCTCAACCTCACCTTGGTGATAGAGATTAAAATTAGGAGGGCGCAGGAATCCAATCACGGTTTGCTCGTATTTAGAGGCTAACTCAATAGCCAGCGATGAAGGAGCAGACAAAGCTGCTACCAATGGGATGCCGACAATCAATGATTTTTGCACAATTTCATAGGATAGGCGGCTAGACACGAGTAAAAAAACTTCTTGGAAACTATGATTGGAATCATACTGTAAATAAGCGCCAATCACCTTATCTACTGCATTATGTCGGCCAATATCTTCACTCAGATGCAGAGCCTCTCCCTGCGGAGTGAATAAGCCAGCTGAATGAATACCTCCAGTATCTTTAAAAGCTTGTTGTTGATTATTGAGTTGGTCTAGTGCCTTATCTAGGCTCGCTACATCAATCTGACTAAATCTAGACTCAATCTTGGCTAAATCGGCTTGATGAGACAAGTCTTGTGTGGTGCTACAGATACCGCAACTACCGTAATTGGGCAGATAGCGTTGATGCTCGCTGAGATTGATAGTTACTGAGTCACACAGAACGACCAAGCACTGTTGAGCTTGAGGAAACTCAACATGTTCAATATCAGTAATAGAAGTAATGATACCCTCAGTAATCAAAAAACCCCTGACCAGACACTCGTCTGCACCAGGGGTTCGCATAAGAGTCGCTAGGGTCACCCCGTTGACTCTGATTTCTAGAGGAGCTTCTACAGCAACTTTATCTGCAACTTGTTGAACATTCTTATCTTTATATTTAAGAACAGAAACAACAGAAACTAAATCAGATGAAGTAGAAGTATCCAAAAAAAATAGAGTGACTTAGCTTAGTTTTCGCTAAGGTAGTTAGAAACACCGTCAAAGTCAGCTGTCATAGCTGCTTTTCCTGGTGACCAGTCCATAGGACAAACTTCGCCATTTTGCTCAAAGTGTTGCAAGGCATCAACCACACGAATAGCTTCCGCGATAGAACGTCCAAGAGGGAAGTTGTTCACCAATTGGTGCTGCACAATACCTTCTTTGTCGATAAGGAATAAACCACGATAAGCGATGAGCTCACCATCAATACACTCATTGCCTTCTTCGTCAATCGTGTACTCACCTGCTAATACATCATAGTCAGCAGAGATAGTTTTGTTAATATCAGCCACAAGAGGGTAGGTGACACCTTCGATACCACCTTTTTCTTTAGGAGTGCTGACCCAAGCGTGATGACTGAATTCTGAATCAGTTGAACAACCGACCACAGCTACATTGCGTTTTTCAAATTCAGCGAGGTTATTTTGGAAAGCATGCAGTTCAGTAGGACATACAAACGTAAAATCTTTAGGGTAAAAGAACAAAAGGACATATTGTTTTCCTAAATATTGCTCCAAAGAGAAGTCAGGAAAAATTTGCTTGTCAACTACAGCTGTAGCTTTGAATTGAGGGGCGAGTCTACCAGTAAGTACGGACATAAATAATAAATTAAATTGAGCAATATTTCTAAAGATATTCCCAGCAATTGTCAATGGCATTGTACGAGTTTCAAAAGCCCTTGAATCTTAATTAGTTTTTCTTGAGTCGCATTACTCTGACATTATTTTCAAAAACAGATAAAGCTTGCTATATCATCCTAAAAACTTATAAAAAGTCTTACTAAATTTTTTTTAAGAGAACTATCATGAGCAATAACCGTCGCGTCGTTATCACAGGCATAGGAGTCCTAAGCCCACTAGGAAATGATTTAAATACAACTTGGGAAGCCATGAAGGCAGCTCAAAGTGGTATAGGTGAAATCAGCTTAATTCCTAATGTTAAAGAGGATTACAGCTGCCATATCGCTGGCGAAGTCAAAGGCTTTGACGCCGCACCATTCTTCTCTAAGCCTAAAGAGGCTCGCCGCATGGATCGCTATTCTCAATTAGCGATTGCCGCCTCTAAAATGGCGATTGAGGACGCCAAGCTCACCGAAAACTTACCTGATAAAAACCGTGTAGGTGTCATGGTAAGTAGTGGCATTGGTGGTCTAGGCACTATCGAAAGAGAGCACCAGAAATTACTCGAGCGCAGCCCTAGCCGCGTATCACCATTCGTCATACCAATGATGATTGCTAATATTGCTAGTGGTTACGTGTCTATGGAATACGGTTTTGGTGGAGCTAACATGTCCATCGTCACTGCTTGTGCTACATCTAATCACAGTATTGGTGAAGCATGGCGCATTATCAAATTTGGCGACCTTGACGCCTGTGTGTGTGGTGGAGCAGAGGCCAGTATCGAGCCAATGGGCTTATCAGGATTTAACAACATGAAAGCTCTTAGTACACGTAACGACGAACCTCAACGTGCATCACGTCCATTTGATTCAGGTCGTGACGGTTTTGTCATGGGTGAGGGTGCAGGTATCGTCGTGATCGAGGAACTCGAGCACGCCAAAAAACGTGGAGCTACCATCTACGCCGAAATCACTGGTTACGGTGTGAGTGGAGATGCCTATCATATCACCTCTCCACATCCAGAAGGTGAGGGAGCAGCACGTTGTATGGACATGGCGCTCAAGCACGCAGGCAAAAACCGCAACGAAGTCCAATACGTCAACGCACACGGAACTTCAACCCCAATGGGAGACATCTGCGAAACCAAAGCCATCAAACGCACTTTCCAAGACTGGGCAAAAGACGGACTCATCGTCAGCTCAACCAAATCTATGACAGGTCATCTATTAGGTGCCGCAGGTGGTGTAGAGCTAGCCGCTAGTGTGATGGCAATACGTGACCAACTCATACCACCAACTATCAATTTAGAAGACCAAGACCCAGAGTGCGACCTCGACTACACTGCTAACAAAGCAAGAGAAGCCAAAGTAGACACAGCACTAAGCAACTCATTTGGCTTTGGTGGACACAACGCCTCACTCTTGATTGAAAAATTCACAGGGTAAGAGACATCAACCCCCTCTGACTCCCTCATCTAATTATGTTACTCTTTGATTACCCTCGCTCAGTCCACTTTCACGAAACAGACGCAGCAGGAATCATACATTTTAGCAACTTCTTCTGCTACGCAGCTGAAGCCGAACAAGCCTGTTTCCAAGAGCTAGAAATACCCTCATTTAATCAAGGAGAAATCTGGGTGCGAGTCCACGCTAGCTGTGACTACCACCACCCAGTCACCTTCCAAGACCAACTCGTCATCAGACTCGAAGAATGGGAACTAGGCAAATCCAGCATCAGCTACGAATTCCAAGTCATACTAGACAACGAAGAAGGCAACCAAATAGACGAACAAGTACTCATAGCCACCGGAAAAATCATCATCGTCAGATATGACAAGGAAAATGACAAATCCATCCCTCTAAGCGAGGATATCCGGCAAAAACTCACACAATAAATCATCGAGTAGCCACGCATGTGGCACACTCAAGATTTATCTATTACGGGCTTATAGTTTAACTGGATAAAACAATGGTTTCCGAAGCCGTCAATCTGGGTTCGATTCCCGGTAAGCTCACCATTCATTTTTTTAGAATGGCTTGCACAAAAACTACACATGGGACATATTAGCAACATAAGTAATGCTAAGAGATGGGTGATGTGCAATAAAGAAGGACAAGAATTAATTAAGAAGTTAAATGAAAATTCACCCCCAAGATGGACAGGTTTAAAAGAATTAAATGCTGATTTATATTACGATAATTATAACCCATGGGATAAATTTTATAAACAAGCAACTGTCTTTTAAAAGTTTTTTTAAGAAACAGGTCCTTTGATTTTTGATTCTTTCATTGATTATTTTGTGTTTAATTATCCTTGAGTGAAAGCAAACCAAAGGTTTGATATCATGTATTGTAGTGCCACTTACTACGCAAGCACGTTGCTACGCTCCTGTCCAAAATTGCTTTGCAATGGGTGTCTTTAAAAAGTCTGTTGTGTTTTTATTTGCTAACTGTTTTATTTGGGTTTATTGTGTGGGCAACATACAAATAGATACTAAAACACATTAACACACATATAGAATTCGCACACAATAAGTTTATAGTGGGTTCATGTGACACGCTATGAAAAATTTATTTAATCATTACCAAACAGAGCCTCCGTTTATCGATGAAGTTTTTAAAACCTCTACTGAGCCTCAGGATTTATATAAAGATATTCTGGAGGCTTTTTATAACTATTCTTCAGAGGATTTTACTCGGCTTAATGAGTCGGCTAAGTTGGCGTTTTTGCATGAGGGGGTGACATTCTCTCTTTATGGTGAGGGCATGGATAGTGTTGAGCAGGTGTTTCCCTTTGATTTGTTGCCGAGGACGATTTCAGCGCAGGAGTGGGATGAAGTGTCTGTAGGTTTATTGCAGCGTAATACGGCGATTAATATGTTTTTGGAGGATATTTATAATGATCAGAAAATCCTCAAGGACAAGGTGGTACCAGCAGATATGGTGCTGTCTTCGCCGCATTTTAATAAATTGATGCAGGGGTTTGTACCAACAGGAGGGATTTATAATCATATTTCGGGTACTGATTTGATTAAGCATAGTGATAATAAGTTTTATGTGCTTGAGGATAATGTGCGTTGCCCATCTGGGGTGGCTTATGTGTTGTCAAATCGTAATGCGATGCGTAAGACGTTCACTAAGATATTTAAGGATTTTAAGGTGCGTCCCGTTGATGATTATCCAGAGCAGCTGCTGCAGGTGATGTTGTCTGTATCTCCACATGCTGGAGAGGGGAATTGTGTGGTGTTGACTCCTGGGGCTTATAATTCGGCTTTTTATGAGCATGCAATTTTGGCGCATATGATGGGAGTACCCTTGGTGGAAGGTCGTGATTTATTGGTCAAAAATAATATTGTCTACATGAAGACGATTAAGGGGCATGTGCGTGTGGATGTGGTTTATCGTCGTATAGATGATGATTTTATCGATCCTATGGTGTTTGATCCGACTTCTATGTTAGGTGTGCCCGGTTTGATGCAGGCATATAGAGAGGGCAATGTGACGCTTATTAATGCTCCAGGAACAGGGGCGTCAGATGATAAGGCGATTTATGATTATATACCGACAATTATTAAGTACTACTTAGATGAGGAGCCTATTCTCAATAATGTGCCAACTTATCATTGTGAGAGGGAAGAAGACTTGAGTTATGTGTTAGATAATTTGGATAAGGTGGTGATTAAACCTGTAGATATGTCAGGTGGCTATGGTATTTATATTGGAAGTAAGTGCAGTTCCGAGGAATTAGAGGAATTAGCTAAGAAAATCAAAGCTAATCGTCGTGGCTATGTAGCACAACCGATTATGAATCTATCTCAGCACTCGACTTTTATTGATGATGAGTCCTGTTTTGAGCCTAGGCATGTCGATTTGCGTGCCTTTACTCTACTGGGTAAAGATCATTCGTATGTTTTGCAGGGAGGGTTAACTCGGGTAGCACTTAAGAAAGGGTCGTTGATTGTCAACTCGTCCCAAGGTGGAGGGTCTAAGGATACTTGGATTGTGTAAGCGTATATGCATAAATATTAAATTGAATTACTACTATGTTATCAAGAGTTGCTAGTGAGTTGTATTGGATGGGACGCCATTTGGAGCGTGCAGAGCATATTGCACGTTATTGCAAGGTGCAGTATTTTAGTTCGTTGGATGCGCCGCTGTCGTTGAACAAAGATTTTGCCTTGTCCTCTATTTTGAATATGACAGGTATTTCTTATGAACCCGGTGATTTAGATGAGCGTTGGGTGTTATCACAGGTGGCGTTTAATGATACCAATGGTAGCTCTATTGTGAGTTCTGTAAAGTCAGGTAGAGAATGCGCTCGTGGGGCCCGTGATTTCCTCTCTACAGAATTATGGGAAGGGATTAATCGTTATTACTATTTTGTAAATAATTACTCTCAGGAGTATTACCAGAGTCAGGGGTTGTATGATTTTTCTCAGGCTGTAGCTGAAAAATCTTATGCAGTGAAAGGAGCTATTGATAACGCTTTGCTCCAAGATACTAGTTGGCACTTTATTCAAATTGGTCTGCACCTAGAGCGTGTGGTGCAAGTAGCTAGGTGTATGATTAGTAAGATTAATGATATTGAGACAGTAAGACTATTTGAAGAAACGAAATCGTTAGAGCACCATCAATGGATGACCTTATTACGCTCGGTAGAAGCTGCAGATATGCTTAAGCGAGTCTGCACTAAGCCGCCTACAAGTTTGGAGGTTTTAAACTTTTTATTGCTTGATTACAGGTTTCCTCGTTCTATTTACTTTAATTTGGTTGAGCTTAAAAAATATGTAGATGAATTATCTGAGCTCAAAGTCTATCCCAAAGATAGCGCTCAATTTGCCATAGGTAAAATGAGAGATTCTTTTAAATATATGGAAATCAAAGGCAAAGATACGACTGAGTTAAAAGCCATGCTTAATCAAACAATTACAGATGTTTATGCTGTATCAGACCAATTAGTTAAAGAATATTTGCAATATTAAGCTATCCTCTTAGTTTAAGCTGTGTAAGATAACTTCCTAATGTCTATACTCTATCAATTAGAATACAATACGACTAACCTCTATGATGCCGAGGTGGCGGAAGGGCATTTTGATTTTAAGATTCTGCCATTACAAGAAGGTCAGCAGAAATTACTCAGCTACAAGGTTAAGTCTAACCTCAATGTTCCTTACGAGGTTTATCACAATCATCAAGGATTTGATGTGGTGCGTGTGCATATTTACGAACCTTTTCAAGAGTTTAAACTCCAGTTTAACGCGACCGTAGAAGTCGAAGAGCGCAATGTCTTTGATATGTTATTTAAAAGCACTCAGCAAGAGCAGGCTTATTATCAAAGTGATGAATGTCGATTGCAGTATTACAGTGAGACTCTCGTTACACCAAGTACGAGCATAGGAGCAGAGAGAATCAAAGAGTTTCCAAACTTCACATGGAAACAGCAGGTTTTCTATTATTTAGAAGAGCTCAATCATAGCGTGCATGATTATCTCGCCTTTGATGCGCAAGCCACAGAGGTTGATAGTAGTTTAGAGGAGGTCCTAAGCCTTAAAAAAGGCGTTTGTCAGGACTACGCTCACCTGTATATTGCCATTGCTAGGAGTTATGGGATAGCCGTGCGTTATGTCAGTGGTTATTTGCATCAGGGCAAAGATTTTAAAGGAGCCTCTCAGCTCCATGCTTGGGTTGAAGCCTACGTTCCTTATATTGGATGGGTAGGATTTGACCCAACTAACGCTATATTAGCGGACCATCATTATATTAAGATTTGTCATGGATCTGATTACCATGATTGCTCTCCTATTAAGGGTGTTTTACGCACATCAGGCAGTAGCCAAACCAGCTATCAAGTCAGAGTTGAAACTCAGTAAATAAATAGCTAATAAAATCTTTGACTCTGATTATGAATCAGCTTAATTTACGCCATGACTTACTGCTTAGGGATTAAAAATAATGAAGGCTTAGTGGCGATAGCTGATACACGTATTACATCTGGTACAGATACCACTAATGCTAAGAAACTCTTTGTCCATAGTTATGGTAAGTACCCACTCTTTCTCATGACCTCAGGCTTACGTTCAGTGAGAGACAAGGCCATTACTTATTTTAAAGAAGTCTTAGATGAAACCGAGGGCTTTGATAAGATGTACGAAGTGGTTAATACGCTCGGACAACAAATCAAACGTGTCATAGCCGAAGATAAAGAATCATTAGATAAATCTGGATTAGACTTTAATATTCATACGATCGTTGGGGGACAGATGCCTAAGGATGATGGGCATAAATTATTTTTACTTTACCCTGAGGGTAATTGGATAGAAATAGGAGATACCTCGCCGTTTATCATTATTGGTAATTCTGATTATGGTAAGCCTATTTTAAAGCGCACCATCACTAAGGAATCGAGTATGAATTTCTGCCTCAAAACAGGTTTCCTCTCTTTTGACTCTACCCGCGTGAGTGCTAGTGATGTTGGTTATCCTATTGATATACTCGTGTTTAATAAGTCAGATTTCTCTTTAAAAACTATTAGATGTGAAGAAAAAGATCTGGCTCAAATCTCAGATATCTGGGCTGAAAAGTTGCGAAACTCTCTTAATGAAATACCAGATAATTGGATTGATGAGCTACTAGTAAAAGATGACTAGCTTAATATTGAATAAGTATTTTCACACTACACGACAAAAAATCAACCCTAAGAACTAGAAAAAGTGGGTTAAACGTCAATTTAAGCAATGCAACTCATCACAATGAACCAGTTTAATCAACTTTATCTTAAACTAGGGCAACTACGTTGCTTTACTAAAAATAATAGAAAAGCCATCGCTCCTTTGCCCTTATTCATCGTTGTTCCTTTAACTAGTATGTCTATACTAGTTGGCAGTCACTCCTTGCCTAAGAACAAACTAGCTGATGGTAGTCTTAATTTTTTTGTCGTGTAGAGTAAAATATTTTTTAACTTTTCATTTTTCATTTTTAGCTTTTCACTGGTTGTATGCATTCTCTTCATTCTAGGTTTGATTGGCGCACACAGTTGCAAGTCTTAGAAAAACAGTTCATCCAAGATAATTATACTTTAGATCCACTGCTGCTTAAGCAATTGATTATCGATGTGCGTGCTGATTTTAAGGAGTGGCATTATTCTAAAACTGCAGGGGGGCTAGAATTAGCAGAAGCTTTGAGTGATTTTTTTGATGCCTTGTTTGCGATGATGTATCAATTGCATTTCACCCAGCCTGGTGCAGGAGCTAAAGAAGCTTCGAATATGACCTTAGTAGCACTAGGTGGTTATGGTAGAGGAGCGCTAAACCCTTATTCAGATTTAGATTTATTAATTCTACTACCAAAATCAAGTGAATTAATGCCTAAAGCAACACGTGATAGTATAGGGCTATTTTGGCAGTGTTGTTGGGATTTGGGTATAAAATTAGGAACTAGTACGCGTTCATTGCAGGATTGCTTGCTGGAGGCACGTCGTGATCCATGGAATAGAACCGCTCTTATTGACGCTCGCCGAATAAAAGGCAGTAAGTCTTTGTTTGATAAGTTCAAAAAAATCAGATCTAAAATTGCTATTGGTGATAAAAAAGCTCTGCTAGCTGAGCGTTATGCTGATGTGCGTAAGCGTGAGAGCAAGTATTCGAGTACCATTTATTTACAAGAGCCTAATGTCAAAGAAAGCTTAGGAGGTTTGAGGGATTGGCAAAACTTATGGTGGATTGCACCATTCCCAAAAAAGAAGCACAGCTTAAAGAGTTTATCAAGAGCTCGCCTACTGCCACCTAAAGAAGTGAGGATGCTAGATCAGGCCTACAACTTTATTATGCTGGTGCGTAATGCCTTGCACTTTGAAGAAGGAAGAAGCACGGATCAGCTAACCTTACGTTTGCAGGGTGTGTTGGCGCAAGATTTGGGCTATGTTAATGAGGATTTGCTCCGTGGTATTGAGGAGCTGATGCGTGAGTATTATTTGAACACACGTTTAATTTATCAAGAGACAAGTAAGGTGTATCAAGCCTTGATGGAGGATAGAAAGTTTGGCTTTAGAACTAAGAACTTGCAAATATTGAGGCGTTTTAGCTGGTATAAAAAAATGGTAGGCATCCCTGAGTTAGATGGTTTTGAAGTCTGGGATGGAGCCTTGTACCGTACATCAGGGCATACCATTACCAAGCAGCCAGATAAATTGCTCAAGGCCTACCTCTATGCCATGCAATGGGATGTTAAATTATCTGCCAAGTTAAAAAATGCACTCTACAATAGACGCTATTTAATAGATGATGCTTATCGTCTTGATAAAGAAAACCAAGAGACATTTAAGCAGATTCTAGAGGGCAAAGGTAGTGTAGGGGGCACATTGCGTCAGATGCATGAACAGCAAATCTTAGATAAGTTTATTCCAGAATTTGGTGCACTAGATTGTTTGGTGCAACATGAATTCTTTCACCGTTATACAGCTGATGAACATACCTTGCGTTGTCTGGAAAATTTGGATGATTTATTAGTCTTAGATGATGCTCCTGAGCCTTATCGTAGTTTAGCTTTAAAATTTGATGATGTCTTTAGTTTGTATTTTGCTTTGATTTTCCATGATGCAGGGCGAGCTGAGAATGAAGCTGATCATGTGGAGGAATCTACGGTTATGGTAGAAGAAGTTTGTCATAGAATGAACTTGTCAGCAGGGCGTAAGAATTTGATTAAATTCCTGATTGAGGAGCATTTGACGCTGTGGAAGTTTGGTACGACTAAAGATGTAGAGGATGATGCGGTGATTGATGCTTTCTTAGAGCGTGTGCCGACTCTGGAGAAGCTGGATGCTTTGCTTGTCTTTACTTACGTAGATTCAAAGGCAACTAATGAAAGTGGTTGGGATGGTTATAAGGAGAGTAGCTTACTCAGGCTTTATAGGGTCGCTCAACGTCGATTAGCTCTGGGGGATGATGTGATGAGTCATGCACAAGAGAAGCATCTCCAATTAGTTGAAGAGGCTTTATTAGAGCTGGTAGATCATGCGGATAAGGAGGCAATTAAAGAGCATATGAATCTTATGCCGAATAGTTATTTTAAGTACCGTAAGATTGATCATATAGCAAATCACCACCAGTCCATTTTTGACTTTTTAGATAGGGAGCAAACTAAGAGCCTAGATTATCAATTTACTTGGTTAGATTTTCCTGAGCAGGGTTGTACAGAACTTGTGGTGATAGGTCGTGATAGGCCTTTGTTTATTCAGAAGGTTTGTTGTGCGTTATCTAGTTGCGATATCAATATCCTCTCTGCTTCTATTTTCACGCGTCAAGATGGCATCGTGATTGATCTTATTCGTGTTAGAGATACTCAGACCAAGCCTCAAATAGATGATAAGAAACAGCAAAAAATTGAGAAGGTTTTCTCTGAGCTTAATGAACAAGAAACTTACAATGCTGTTGAGTATTTAAAGAAAAAGAAAAGCTACTTTAATCAAGGTAAGCAAGAGCAGGGGGATAGTTATCGTCTTCGAAAACCTAGGGTCAAGTTTCATTTAGATAATACGCAGCAAGCAGCTATAGAGGTGCAAACCTTGGATAGGTTTGGCTTGCTACATGATGTATTAGCGGTATTGAGCCGTTATAAGGTCAATGTAACTCAGGCGAGTTTGTATGCGCAATCAGGTATTGCTATTAATCGATTTGAAATTAGTAATCCAGAGGTCTTACAAGCCAAGCCTGAAACTATAAGTAATTGTGAACGAGCGCTGTTTTCAGTGGCAGAGGGTTCTCCTTACTAATGATTAAAATTTACAGGTAATTTTTATTTGACAATGAATCACTTTTAGAGTAATTACTCCCACCTAATCACAAATTTAAATTTATGCCTAATTCAGCTTCAGCTAAAAAAAGAGTACGCCAAATTGCAACTGCAACTGCTAGAAACCGCCCACTTAAAACTAAAGTGGCAACACTTCGTAAGAATATTACGGCTGCTGTAGAGAGTTCAGATAAAGAAGCGGCTCAAAAGGCTTATGATTTATTTGCTTCAGCTGTTGATACAGCTGCTAAGAAAAACATCTTTCACAAAAACAAAGCGGCTAACCTTAAGAGCAAAGCTGCTTTAAGTATTGCTAAGATTGCTTAATTTAACGATTAAGTTTTCCTAATAAAAAGCCCTGTTTGCATGATGCAAACAGGGCTTTTTTGTTATCTTATATTTATTTATGTTAATTTATCATTGACCTTTATTTAGGTCAGGATTAGAATCTCTCAGCTTCAAACAAATAACATATCGTTATTAAGAAGTTAGGTTTAGATTTAAATTAATTTCTTGCTATCATTAAGCTAGACAACCACACAATAAGGTTGGCTAGAAAAATAATAATAATAACAAATTAACTTGAAGATTAACCGAGGTGCAAAACAATTTTATCGGTTGTTTTTTATCTATCTATATATAACTACATAAAATACAAAAATATGAAAAATATAAATAAATGGTTGGCAGGGTCATTAGGCTCTTTAGTTTTGCTTGGCGCTCAGTCACAAGCAGAGAGTGATAATTTAACTGGTTCACTTGGTTTAGATTACAATTCACACTTCATGTCTTATGGTGCGAATGTTTGGGGTTCAGACACTAAAGATATTGGTGATGATATTCTATTTAATCCTTCTTTAGGTCTTAATTACGCCCTTAGTGATACTACTGGTGTTTACGGTGGCATTTGGGGAGATATTAATGATTTATCTGATTCTCCTATCGCTGATAATATTCAAGAAGTGGATATTTGGTTAGGTTACTACTTTGGTGCTGGTGATTTCTCATTTGATCTTACTTTCCAGCAATGGTATTACGCTAATGAAGTAGAAGGTATTTTTGATATTAATATCGGTTATGACACTAAATTTGCTCCTACTTTAACTATTCATAACAGATATGAAGGTGTAGGTACTCAAGAAGAAAGTACTATGTTTGTTTTAGGTGGTACTTTTTATGAGTCAGCATATAAAGGATTCGATTATTCTATCGGTGCTAATATTGGAGGTAGTATTGATGATTATCATCAAGCAGGTGAAGAGGGTTACGCTTTCTCATCAGTTAGCTTAGGTTTTAGTTCACCACTTACTATTGGTGAAGGTTTAGGTGACTGGGATTTTCATGGTGCATTAACTCTTTACCATACATCTACAGAAACTGTTGACAACCCAGAAAATACTTACCTTACCCTTAATTTAGGTGTAGGTATGGCGTTCTAAGTTGCTTATCGTATTCATATAGTTATTTTACATCACCCAGTTACTTATTTAGTAGCTGGGTGATTGTAAAAACTATATTAAATTAGAGCAGGTAAATATTGAAGCCAATCAATTAACCGTATTGAAAGGCCTTAGAATTTTTCTGCTCTAGTTTAATAATAGATTACATTCAATTATATAGTGATACTTTATTTATAAAGTAATCAGTGTGTTTATTAACCTAACTGAGTTATACACTCATGCGTCTCACTTCCAGAGAAAAAGACAAGCTTATCATTGTTGTGGCTGCAGATTTAGCACGCCGTAGACAAGCAAGAGGGCTTAAACTCAATCATCCTGAATCCATCGCTATTATCTCTTATGAGATTTTAGAAGGTATCAGAGATGGTAGAAGTGTAGCCGACCTCATGAGTTACGGCACTACGATACTCACTCGAGATGATGTTATGGAGGGGGTTCCTGAGATGATACATGATGTTCAGGTTGAGGGGACTTTCCCCGATGGGACTAAGCTCGTTACGGTGCATAACCCGATTAGGTAAATAAGCTAAATAAGGGGAAACAAAGCTCAATATAAGATATTTAAACCTTAAGCGATAAAAACAATCATGATACCAGGAGAATATAAATATCAAAATGCAGATGAGCTCCTGATAGCTAATGAAGGCTTGGAGACAGTGCTCATAGAGGTCACTAATACCGGAGATAGACCTATTCAAATAGGTAGTCACTTTCATTTTTATGAGGTCAATGAAGGGCTAGAGTTTGATAGAGCAAAGAGCAAAGGTTTTCGCCTCAATATCGCAGCTGGTACGGCGGTTCGTTTTGAACCTGGAGATATTAGAGAGGTTGAGTTGGTAGCTTTGGCTGGAGAACGTAAGGTCTATGGTCTTAATAACAAAGTGGATGCCGCTTTAGATTAACTTTTATACGACACAATTATCATGATGAGCTTAGAGTTTACCCATCGTCAGTACGCAGAAATGTTTGGCCCTACCGTAGGGGATCAGGTGCGTCTAGCTGATACAGAGTTATTTATCGAAATTGAACGCGATTTAATTGCGGAGTCTGGAGGCTATGGTAATGAGGTTAAATTTGGTGGAGGCAAGGTCATCAGAGACGGTATGGGGCAATCTCCATTGGCTTTAGCTAAAGACTGTTTAGATTTAGTGCTCACCAATGCCACCATTATTGACGCCAAACTCGGTGTGATTAAGGCAGATATAGGAGTTAAAGATGGGCGTATTGCTGGTATTGGGCATGCAGGAAACCCGCTTATTCAATCAGGCATCACAGAGGGTATGGTGATTGGAGCTTCTACAGAAGTAATCGCAGCGGAGGGTCATATCGTAACAGCTGGTGGTGTAGACTCCCATATTCATTTTATCTGCCCTCAACAAATTGAAGAAGCGCTTAATAGTGGAGTGACTACCATGGTAGGTGGTGGTACAGGCCCAGCTACAGGAACGAATGCGACAACCTGTACTCCAGGCGCTTGGAATATAGCCAGAATGCTCGAAGCCGCAGAGGCATTTCCTATGAATATAGGTTTTATGGGTAAGGGGAACTCCTCTAATGTCGAGGCTCTGCGTGAGCAAGTAGAGGCAGGAGCTATGGGGCTCAAGTTACACGAGGACTGGGGAACCACACCGAGTAGTATTGACACTTGTTTAACATTGGCTGATGAGATGGACATTCAAGTGGCTATCCATACAGATACGCTTAATGAGGCTGGTTTTGTGGAAACTACTATAGGTGCTTTTAAGAACCGAGTGATTCATACATTCCACTCAGAAGGAGCAGGTGGAGGCCATGCGCCTGATATTCTTAAGGTTTGTGGAGAGACTAATGTGTTGCCTTCATCAACGAATCCCACAAGACCCTTTACTGTAAATACCATTGATGAACATTTAGATATGCTCATGGTTTGTCACCATTTAGATTCGAAAATTCCTGAGGATGTAGCTTTTGCTGAGTCACGTATTCGTCCACAAACCATTGCAGCAGAGGATATTTTACATGATAGAGGCGCGATCTCAATCATGTCTAGTGATAGTCAGGCTATGGGGCGTGTTGGTGAGGTCTTGATTAGAACTTGGCAAACTGCAGATAAAATGAAGAAGCAGTTTGGATCGCTAACTTCACCTGAGCATGATGCAGCCGATAATTTTAGAGTATTACGTTATATTGCTAAGTACACGATTAATCCAGCGATTGCCTGTGGTTGCGCTCATGAAGTGGGTAGTTTAGAGGTGGGTAAACTCGCGGACATTGTCTTGTTTAAACCTGCGTTTTTTGGAGTTAAACCTGAGATAGTTCTCAAGGGTGGGTTGATTGCTACCGCTAATATGGGTGACCCTAACGCTTCGATTCCCACACCTCAGCCTATGCATTACCGCCCTCAATTTGCATCTTACGGTAAAGCACTAAGTAAGACCTCCATTACTTTTGTCAGTCAAGCTGCCATAAAAGCAGACATCAAAGGTCAATTAGGCTTAGAAAAAGAATTAGTGGCTGTAGAAAACACTCGTGATATTTCAAAATTAGATATGGTGCTCAATGATTATTTGCCAGATATAGAAATCGACGCAGAAACTTATACCGTGACTGTAGATGGCGAGGTGATTACGTGTGAACCTGCAGATCTTCTGCCTATGGCGCAGCGTTACTTCTTATTTTAATATTTTCTAATCGAAACTATGATTATTACTCAACATTTACATGATATACCGCAAGGGTTAACCCCAGTTGCTTTGAGTGTGGATAGGCACAAATTATCTCGTAGACGCTGGCATGGCGTGGCCGAAGATGGCGTAGAATTCTCATTTGATTTAGTTGAAGCTTTAGAGCATGGAGAGACTTTTTATGCTGATGACTCAAAGGTGTATAGCATCGAAATGCAACCTGAAGCTTGCTTGTTAATCCCTATTCAAGAGCCTAAAAAAGCCGCTTGGATGGGCTGGATGGTTGGCAACTTACATTTTAAGGCAGCGTTTAGCGAAGAAGGTATTTTAGTCCAAGATGATCTAGCTGTCATTCAAATGTTGGAACGTGAACATATTCATTACCATAAAGTTCATCAAGTATTTAAGCCGAGTAAGCAGGGAGGTCACAGCCATGACCATTCGCATGAGCACAGCCACTCACATAGCCACGACCACACAGGAGAACACTCTCATAGTCACTGATGATAGCCACTGCCGACATAGCTCAGGAACAAGATTTATGGATGTGGTTACCTCACCTCATTCAGGTCTCTGACCCGCTATTTCCTACGGGGGGTTACGCGCATTCTTTGGGCTTAGAAGAATGGGCAGCAACTTGTAATTACAGAGATAAACAAGATTTGGTGACATTTTTTGAAGAGCATGTCGCCTGTTCATTAACACGTTTAGAATTACCCTATTTACATTTCATTATTCAATTATTGGGCAAAGAGCAGATTGATTGGCAGCAGATTAAGCGTCTAGATAGTGAAATTAATGCTTGGAAATGGGCCAGTGAGATTAGAGAGGCAAGCTTGGCTCAGGGGAGAGGGCGCTTACGTTTGCTAAAAAAACTATGGACGAATGAGGTCATCATGCAGGATTACACAGAGCAGGCTAAGGAATTAGGATTGCACGGGCATCATCTCTTAATTACAGCGATTCAATTCAAAATTTTAGGCGTTCCTCTTAGAGCGGGTTTATTAGCTTATGGGTATCAGAGTTTTGCTAACTTTTCCTCTGCCTCGATTAAATTGCTACGCATGAGTCCCGAGTCTGTGCAAGGAGCTTTGCTACATGGCTTATCCTTGTTGCCTGAAATAGTGGATAAGGCTTTAGTGGTTGAACATAATGAAGCGGGTTACTTTATGCCTCATTTTGATATTGCTTGCGCTAGACACTCCACGGCTTTTTCTAGGCTCTTTATTTCTTAATTTTTTTAACTTAATACTATGATGCATCAAACAGAAACTCCATTTCGTCCTGTACGAGTAGGTATTGGTGGGCCAGTTGGCTCAGGTAAAACTATGTTATTGCTTAGACTTATTGAAGCTTTGCATGAGCGTTATTCATTGGTGGCTATTACCAATGATATTTATACGACTGAAGACGCCCAATTTTTAGTCAAGAATAGCGCGCTAGACGCTGAACGTATTTTAGGTGTAGAGACGGGTGGCTGTCCTCATACCGCTATTCGTGATGATACAAGCATGAATGAAGTGGCTATAGAAAATCTCATCGAAAAGCACCCCGATACTCAGCTCGTACTTATGGAGAGCGGAGGAGATAATTTGTCTGCTACCTTTTCTCCAGATTTAGTAGATGCTTTTATTTATATCATCGATGTCGCCGAGGGAGATAAAATCCCACGTAAAGGAGGCCCTGCTATTCGATTCTCAGATTTAATGATTATTAATAAAATTGAGCTAGCTCCTCATGTAGGTGCAGACTTAGCTGTTATGGATAGAGACTCTAAGATTCAGCGTGAGCATCGTCCGTTTATCTTTTGTGATTTAAAAACTTACCAAGGCCTTGATGATGTCATTGCTTGGTTAGAAAAAGAATGCCTCTTTGCCATTAAAGGAAAATAATCATGCCAACTACTACCATAGCACCTTCAGTAAAAACCATCCCAACAGTGGATGGAGGTGTTTTTGGTGGAGTTGATTTAATTTATGATACTAGATTAGCTAAGGGAGATAATAAGAATGAGCTGCGCAGTTATCTAGCTAAACAATGGGTACGTCCACCCCTACATCTAGCCAAGAGTTATGAAGATGACCAATGGGCATTAAATCTACTTATGAGTCCCACAGCTGGTTTACTAGCAGGGGATAAGATAGAGATTAATATCCAAGTGTTAAATCAAGCAAAAGCAGCTGTGATTAGTCCTGCAGCCTGCCGTGTACACACCATGCAGAATGGCAGTGCCAGTATTTATCAGCATTATCAAGTATCGAATCAATCCATCTTGGATATTTGGGCTGCTCCTCTGATTTTGCAAAAACAAGCCTCACTCAAACAAGACACAAGAGTGGATATAGATGCTAGCTCTACTTTGTTTATGTTAGAGAGCATCATGCCTGGGCGTAGTGCTTACGCTGAGAGCTTTAGTTTTGATTCTTGGAGTTCAAAATTAGAAATTTACTTAGATCAAGAGTTGCTTGTTTATGAAAACTTTACGGTTAAGCCTGGTCAAGGGGATGTCAAAGACTGGCAGACTTTTTATCCAGACGCCCATTATGCGAGCTTTTACTACATCAGCCCACAAGTAGACAAGGCATTCATAGCTCAACTCCATGAGTTAGAATTAGGTGTAGATACTAAATTAGGTGCCAGTTTATGCACCAATAACAAGGGGATAGGTATTAAACTATTATCACGCAATAGTCTGCATCTACGTAAAGCCATAATCACAGTTAGAGAGTTTTTCGAAAACCAAACGACTATTTCTTTTCCTCGTGCAACCAAAAGAGCGCAAACATTCTATCATTAAACATCTCCCCAATTCTCCTTCAATACAATAACCAACTATTTGATTAACCAAACATACATTATGAAAATAACAGCCCTTATCACTACCAAAGTAAGTCTATGCATAGCATCTATGGTTGGAGTGCAAGCACACCTCATTGATACTAATGGCACGCATAAGAGTTCAGATATCAATGTGCATCATCCTGCTATAGGTCTAGAGCTACCTATTGCACTGCTTATAATAGCTTTAACCATTTATCAAATAGTGGCTAAAAAACGTCTTAAAAAGTATCAGTTCGCCGCTCTTATTCTTATCTTGTCTGGATCTTTGCTTTTTGTGTGAAAACAACAGCTATATTAAGGTTTAAGCAGGGATGAAAGGCTGGCGAAAAGCCTCTTCAAAATCATAACCATCTGCAAAATCTTCTTTGCTATCAGTAGGTTGTTTGCTTAGCACATTAGATTCGACCAAGGCAAACACCATTTCTCCAACATCTGAACACTTGTGTATACCCCATTGATTGAGCACCCAGTAGCTCATGGGACCATACTTTTCTAAAGCATACAAACGAAAGCCTTCAAGCAGGTCTGAGCCAGATACATGAGACAATCCTTGAGATTCATTTTTTGCGGCTTTATGTTTAACGCTAAAAGCTAAAGCTTCTTTGAGGAAAAAATAGGCAACAGCGTCATAACGCGGTTCTCTTTCTAAGATAGCAGGCAAGGCATGTTCAAAATCCATAAATAAAGCAATAAGTGCTATGTACAGTTTGCTTAACCCAAAGCTATAAATCAAGCATAACTCTCACAGTAGAGCAAAAAAAACAAACCGTTAAAACTTACTAATAAGTAAGGTGTATAATAAATACTTATTTTAATGAGCTACTAAGTGGAGGTTTAAAGATATTTTAGAGCAATTACCACCCTTAGAATTCATAGTGTTTTTGTTGTTGTATTGGGGGTAAAGTGGGTATGTTTTGCGAGTGTTAAAAAAAAGTGAAAAAAGAATGAAAAAACAAGTTGACGCATTTAGGTTTCTCGTGTAGAACATTGCTCCCTTCGAGGAGCGGCCAGCTGCAAAAGCGAGCCTGACTGAGAATGGGTTTTTTAAAACAAGTTTTTTGAGATAAAGATATTTCAGGTA
>DGJT01000038.1 GCA_002387565.1 Akkermansiaceae bacterium UBA4589
TTGACGAATACGCTCACGGGTTACGTTGAATTGTTTGCCTACTTCTTCGAGGGTGCGGCTGTAACCGTCAGCTAGACCGAAACGTTGTTCGAGTACCTCGCGTTCACGCTCGGTAAGTGAGTCGAGAACCTCTGTGATACGTTCCTTAAGCATGGAGAAGCCTGCTTCTTCCATCGGGTTTTCGACTTTTTTATCTTCGATAAAGTCACCAAATGAAGCATCTTCTGATTCACCAATAGGAGCTTGTAGAGAGACGGGCTGTTGTGCCATTTTGAGTACTGAGCGCACACGTTCAGCAGGTAGGTGAATTTCCTCTGCGATTTCTTCAGGTGTTGGCTCACGTCCATATTCTTGGACGAGTTGTTTCTGTACACGGATAAGCTTGTTAATGGTCTCAATCATGTGAACAGGGATACGAATGGTACGTGCCTGATCCGCGATAGAACGAGTGATCGCCTGGCGAATCCACCATGTGGCGTAAGTCGAGAATTTATAACCGCGACGGTATTCAAATTTTTCTACGGCTTTCATAAGACCCATGTTACCTTCTTGGATAAGGTCCAAAAATGAGAGACCACGGTTGGTGTATTTCTTAGCAATTGAAATCACGAGACGTAGGTTAGCCTCGACCATTTCGGTTTTGTTCTTTTCAGACTTGCGAGTCCAGACTTTGAGTTGTTTGTAGAGTTTAGGGTACTCTGTCTCTGTGGTCCAAGAATTGGTGTAGAAAGCTTTAATTTCTTTAATAACTTCTTTGTCATCTGGATTTTTAGCTAGTTTGTTATTGAGCTTGGTGATGGTCTTGTGATCTTTTTCGATACGATCACAGAAGTTTTCGATGATTTTATGTTTGAAGAATAACTGCTCATAGAGCTTGTTGAGCTGCATGAGGTTTTTGCGGATTTCTTCTTCTTTTTCATCGATAGAGGCTTGCTCCTTGCTTTTGAGTCTCTGTTTGAACGTGATGTAAGTATCTTGCTTGAGCTCGGTGATAGCGTTGATGAGCTTAGGCAATGTTTTCATGTATTGCTCACGGTTCTCAATTTTTTTATCAAGAATGATACGATCAAAACGCTCCTTGCCTCTGTAGAGATTATTAGCGATTTCTAAATAGTAATCAGCAGTGAAGCCAAAGTAATGGAGGTGTTTTTTGACCTGCTTCTCTGAGTTTTCGATGCGCTTTGAAATGGCGACTTCTTGCTCACGAGTGAGGAGCTCGACTTGCCCCATTTGCTTGAGGTACATGCGAACTGGGTCATCAAGAAAGTCGTTTTTCTTATCTTCTTTTTCACTGATAAGGTTGTTATCACTGGATTGTTTTTCTTTAAAACGGTCTACCTCCGAAGCATCAATGATACTAAACGCCATGCCTTGAAGTTTATCAATGATGATGCCGATGTCCTCGGCTTTAACTATATTAGTTGGCAGAGCCTCATTGATATCGTCGTAGGTTAAGTAGTCTTGCTCTTTGGCTAGTTTGACTAGTTCTTTGATTTTTTCTTGGACCTCAGGAATATCAAAAATACTTAAATCGCCTTTCAAAGGTGCTTTGATAACTTCTTTTACAGCTGGTTTTGGTTCAGCTTTCTTTGCTGCTACCTTCTTAGCTGGAGTTTTTTTAGCTGCCACACTTTTCTTAGGAATGGCTTTTTTAGCTGTCTTTTTAGCGGCAACTTTTTTAGCTGGGGCCTTCTTAGAAGTAGTTTTTGTAGTGGTTTTTTTTTCAGGCATAGAGAGAAAATTAGAAGTTGGAAATTCTAGCCGGCTTTTCGTTAATGTCAAGGAGTTATTCGGGCTGCTGAAGCTCCTTTATTTAACAAGCTTAAAACTAGTGAAAATAAGTGTAAAAAGCTTTTAGTTAAGCTCTGCTATTTTAGCGTTAATCGTCATGAAGCTTTGCATCAGTTCATGTTTTTTCTCTTTAGATAGACTCGTATCATTGAGTTGCATTTGGATACGGTTGGAATCTAAGTTAAGTAAGCGTCTCTGCATCTCTATATGGCTCTCTTTGGCGGCTTGTTCGGCTTGGCGTAGAGGGGCTTGATTTGCCATATTTTGAAAAGGATGATTACTGTCAAATTGAGCGAGAAATCCATTGAGGCTAGGCGCTGAATATGGGTCTGGGCGCTCTGTGAGAATACGGATAAAATCTTTGATGTAGTAATGACTGTCTACATGCTCGTTATAAAATTCTAATTGCTCGACTAGCCATGCTTGAGCTGCTGAGTCTTGGAGGGCTGCTTGCGCTAATATGGCAATAGCAGTATCAATGACAGGAGGAGCCGTAGTGCTATCTTGAGCCTCAGCACTATTCATACCTTGATTGAACTCTTCGGGAACATAGCCATCATTAGAGGCGGAAGCGTAGTCGCCATTTTCTGAGTAATCAGCTGAATAGTTAGCTGAATACTCAGGGCTATCTAAGGTAGAGTTCATGCTCGCATTAAAATCATCGATAGATGAAGGAGAGCTTGGTTCAGTGCTTACATTTTGTGTTGGTGTTTTTTTAATTTTATAAGCTTGCTTACTTTGATTTTTTTGGCGCTGTTGTTCACGCTCATCTTGCTGTTTCTTCTGTTGTAAGATGACGTTGAAATCCTGACGAATAGACTCTTGGTCGAGGTTGAGGCGTGTACAAAAATCAGACAAATACACATCTTGTTCAGTGCGGTGGGTGAGCTGGCTTAGATGATGAAGTAATTCATAAATAAGCTCAGTTTTCTTTTGTGGATTGCTCCAGTCTGGGTGAGCTTGCATTTTTTGCAGTTGATCCTCAAAAAAGGGTAGAGCCTCATTGATGAGCTTGGCAAAAGCTTCGTTGCCTTGAGATTTAATAATCGAGTCAGGGTCTTCGCCATTGGGGAGCTGCACCATATCGACTTGAATATTGACAGCGGCTAATTGCTGGTAAGCTTTGATGGCGGCTTTTTGCCCTGCATTGTCGGCATCAAAACAAATTTTAGCTTTAGGGCTGTAACGCTTAATGAGAGTGGCGTGCTGTGGTGTAAAGGCAGTCCCAAGGCTTGCAACGGTCATCTCAAAACCAGCTTGATGCGCGGCGATTACATCCATTTGACCTTCGCATAGTAGGGCGTATTTATTCTGACCAATGGCTCGTTTAGCTTTGTCTAAGCCGTAGAAATGCTTGGATTTAATAAAAAGACTCGTTTCAGGAGAGTTGATGTATTTCCCAGTATTAGGATTGTTGTCCAGCTGACGCCCACTAAAGGCGATAGGTTCACCATAATCATTGCAAATAGGAAACATGAGACGATTACGAAAACGGCTGTACAAGCCAGAGCGCTTGTCTTGTGGATCTTTGAGAGCAGCTAAACCACTATCGATGAGCTCTCTGCCTGTAATTTTGGTTTCTTTGGCCCAGTTGAGGAAGAGTTGAGAGTCAGTAGGTGCCCAACCTAGTGACCATTTTTTGGCGGTTTCTCGGTTGAGTCCTCGTTGTTTGAGATAGTCACGAGCGCCTTGAGCATCAGGGTGGGTGAGGAGTAAATCATGGAACCAAGCTGTAGCCTCTGCATGGAGTAGTAAGAGGCGGTTACGTTGCTTTTTAACTTCGATGCTTTGGGTAGAGTCAGCCTCTTCCTCAAGTGTCATGCCGTATTTGTCAGCTAGTTGTCTAAGGGCTTCTGGATAGGTGACATTGGTGTACTCCATGAGGAAATTAACGCTACTACCTGAAGCTCCACAGCCAAAGCAATGGTAGCGCTGTCGCTGAGGGCTCACGCTAAATGAAGGTGACTTTTCATTGTGGAAAGGGCAGAGACCTTTAAAGCTCGCACCAGCACGTTTGAGTGGCACATAGGTTTCAATAAGCGATACGATATCAACTCTCTCTAGGAGTTGTTCAATACTTTCTTTTTTAATCAGTCCCATAGTTACTAAATTCTATGAGTTAAACCAACCTAGTTGTTTGCGTAAAATCCACAATCCAATACCACAAAAAACTACAGGGGTCATCAGTGTCGCCAGCCAGGCTGGTAAAATAGCCGCGGCGCCTAACGAATAACCTAGATGAGAGCAGAGTAGCATAGCGACCATGAGTGCGATAGCTAGCAGCGTGTTTTTACCTGATTGTTTGCGTTCAAAATTTAAACCTAAACTCATGGCTAACAAGCAGCTAGCAAGACAGGTGATAGGGTCAAAAATACGTTGGTTGAGTAGGGTTTGTATCTGTGGTTGCTCTTGAGCTTTGGCTGATTGTAGTCTTTGAGAAAGTAGAGGCACCGTCATTTCGATAGGTGTCATATTTGCCTGCAATAATTTATAAGGGGTTTCTGTCCATTTAGGTGACCAAGAAGGAGTTTTGGTCGTTTTGATTAGGTGAGGTTGTTCCTCGTCGGTATTGAATGCATATTGCACAATATTGCTAAACTCCCATTGTTGAGTTTGAGCGTCCCAGCGAGCCTTTTCAATGAGGTAGCGATGAGTGAGCTCATGCTCTTGGTTGGTTTGTGAAATCGCTAAATCAGAAAACTCCCACACAGCTTGCTTATCTTGAGATGACGGGTGAGCTGTAGGGAATTGATTAATCACCCAAAATCTTCCAGTTTGTGGGATAAGTCTATTGACGGCGTAAAAATCAACACCTTCTAGGCTTAAGTTTTGCTCGAATTTAAGAAATTTTTGCTGAGCTTTAGGTTCCAAGTAATAATTGAGAAATAGACATAGAACCAAACTAGAAAACGTCACAAAAAAACAAGGCTTCAACGTGCTAAATGGAGATTTTCCTGTTTGTAAGAAAATAAGTACTTCTTGGTTTTTCGAGAACTGAGTAAGTATAATAAGGCAGGAAATGAGCAAGGTGCAGGGGATGAGTAATTTTAGAATACTCGGTAACTGCAAGACGTAAAACGAAAGCGCATAAAAAGCAGGGTTACTCGTCTTGCTAAAATCAGATAGATGCTCTTGAAAATCGATAATAATCCATAAAGAAACCAAACAAATAAGGGTAAACCCAAATATCTGCCAAAGCTTAGCATGAATATAACGATACATCGTCAGCGCAAAGTGATGATAAATGAGGTGTATAGCAGGGATTAGGCAGGTTAACCCAAGTAAAATCACACTGATGGTATTTAAGGCATTGGTATCTTGGCTCTTCCACAATTGCAGCATGCTTAAAACGGCGGCAATCGCAGCAATAAGGCTAATGAGGTAGTAGATAATAGAGCGCAGAGAAAGCATGAATGAAAAACAGGTAAATCAGTTCAAAATGATTAAGTCGTAAAACTAGCTAGATATCAATTCTAGAGTTACGCATAGTTGCATTGAATCACATTACACGACAAAAATTCAACATTAAGAACCAGAGAAAATGGGCTAAGTACTAATTCAAGTGCACTTAAATGCACCTTCTTATCCTTGTTAAATCAATGTTTTGTAGGTTTTCTAGATATTTAGGGCTTGAAATATGTATTTTTGTGTACTAGAGTGTACTCAATAGTTCTCTAGTGCACTTTATGAGGGCTGTTATTTGTCATGACTGCGATACCTCATATTGAAGGGACTTTATCCCACAAGCTAGACCCTAAGGGTCGAGTTGCTGTACCCATAGAATGGCGCAGCATGCCTCTGGGGAATATTCGTATGATGCCGGCTCAAACCTACGGGGTAGAGACTCTACGTTTCTTGAGTGAATGCTTTTATCAGCAACAGTTAACTAAGATTGACTCGATGAAAGACGAGCTAGGCGCAGCCAAAATATTGCGAGCGAAAGGCGCTTTTATTAGGCGTTGCGCTCCAGTCAAAATTAATGAGCAAGGTAAACTGCAAGTGCCCAAGGCACAGAGTTTGTCAGCAAATATAGATTTTAATAGTGAAGTGATGTTGGTTGGTTTTGGGACCTATTTTGAAATTTACTCCATCCAAAACTACGACTTAATGGTAGCTGAAGAAGCTAAAGAAATCACAGAATTTAATGATATTATAGGCGGTTTTTAATGATACTCTCATGACTCTATCTAAAGAATTCCTACAAGAATTAGAGCAAGCTCAGTTGGGTAAAACAAACTGGGAGGAGTACCATCAACCCATTATGCCTCAAGAAGTAGTCGAATTACTCGGTGCTGGCCCAGGTAAAGTTATAGTAGATGCTACGCTTGGAGGAGGTGGTCACACAGAACTCTTTCTCTCTCTAGGTGCTCAAGTAATAGGCTTTGACCAAGACCAAGAGGCTCGTGCATGGGCGACCCAGCGTTTGAGTCAGTATGGAGATCAGCTCACTGTAGTCGCGAGTAACTTTGCGCATATTGATGAAAAGCTCAAAGAATTAGGGATTGATGAAGTCGATGCGATTTTTGCTGATATTGGAGTGTCATCACATCATTTAGATGCCGATTATAGGGGGATGTCATTTCAACGTGACGGCGCTCTAGATATGAGAATGAATCAAAGCGGGCAAGCAATCAGTACTCAACAAACTGGTAAGACAGCTGCTGATTTGATTGCTCAAACTGATGTGGAGACCTTGTCCTACTGGTTTAAGACTTATGGAGAAGAGCCAATGGCTTGGAAATTGGCGCAAAGGATTGTGGAAGCCCGTGAGCATACTGAGTTTAAGACGACCTTGCAATTAGCAGATTTTATTAAGGAGCAAATTCCAGCCAAACGCCTAGCGATGTCTAGAAAGCATCCTGCGACTAAAGTTTTTCAAGCCTTACGTATGGTGGTCAATGCCGAATTAGATGTGTTAGAAGCCTTTCTCCCCAAAGCGGTTAGTTGTCTTAAAGTCGGGGGAGTGGTCGGCGTGATGAGCTTCCACAGTTTAGAAGACAGACAAGTAAAACAATTTTTTAAGAAAAAGAGCCAAAAGATGCTGGATCAACCTAACTGGCCAGCGCCGAGACCTAATCCTGACTACTGTTTGGATGTGGTGACCTCTAAGCCTGTTATGGCAGGTGAAGCAGAAGTGGCTGAGAACCCAAGATCAAGAAGTGCCAAGCTACGAGTCGCAAGACGAGCAGTGTGAATTATTTATAGTTTCTAGAAATGTTAAATTTAAAGAAAAATCAAAATACCTTTATGAGTTATGAGGATGAGTTCATTTGTAAAAAATGGAAACACCATCACGTGAAGGCAGATAAAAAAACAGGGAGCTCATTTTGGGTGTTCTTTTGTTTAACTTTGATGGTTCTTACTATTGTGGCCAGTGTTTCTTACATTCATTTACAAAATCAAAAAATAGCCGTTACTAAAAATGTAGTTAAAACTGACAAGTCTATCAAGTTGCTCAAAGTGGAAATTGCGACTTTGGAAATGCGCATTAGCCAAGAGCTCCAAGTGCACACCCTTAAAAATAGGCTCATCGATCAAAATTCAGAATTACAATCAATACCTCCTCATGTGATTCTCTATATTGATGATGCTAGTGGCGTGGCACAAGTAGCGCCGCAAGCAGAGAATCAAAATAGTTTATTATCTGCGATAGAGTAATGGCTAAAGAGCAGACTATACTAAAAATAAAGCTAAGTTTTTTAGCCTTCTTTTTGCTGCTAATTGTAGGTGCTCTTGGTGTTCGGATTGTTAAATTGCAGTGGATTCCCTTAGCTGTACCTCTCGAGGTTAAGGAGCGTAAGCTCGATAGAGTGATGATACCAGCCAAACGTGGTAACTTGCTGAGTCGACATGATGAACTGCTCGCGCAAGATTTAGAGAATTACACCATGACCTTTGACTTGGTGCATTTTCAAGATGAAAAACTAGTAGGATTACCTCTGGCTTATGACCTCCTTTCTAGTAAGGAAACATGGGAAGATTTAGAAGATTCTCTTAAAAAGAAGCAGCTCAGGTTCTGGTCTAAGACATTAGTAGATGGAAAATCCAATGATTTGCTGTACCGTAATTATGCTGATAAGTTAGCTAAGGTTCTAGGACCACTGCTTGGTAAACAAGCAGATGAGTTTTACCAAGAGCTCGTGAATTCTTATGAATCAGGGCGCAAGGTCTATTTTATCAAAGGTAAAATGGCCTATGACCAAAAGGCAGAAATTGACCACCTCATTAAGCAGCATCATTTAGTAGGTGTGGATTTCAAGGCTGAAATGCATCGTGTGTATGCTCAAGATGAGTTGGGGGGCTACTGTATAGGTTTAGTTAGAACGCTTAAAAATAAACGCACAGGTTTATTTGGTGTAGAGAAACTCGCGAATGATTGGCTCAACGGCAAAGAAGGTTGGATTACCAAAAATCGAGACCATATGGGGCGCATTGTCCTCGATAGCGAATCAGAAATACAACAACCAGAGCAGGGCAAACATCTCAGGCTGACGATTGATACTCATATCCAAGGTTTTGCTGAGGAAGCTCTCAGCGAAGCTGTAGAAGAATTCAACCCAGATAGGGGCGCTGTGCTTGTGGTTGATCCCTACAATGGTGATATTTTAGCCCTAGCGCATTACCCGAGTTTCAATCCTAATACAGGCAAGGGAATTGAAGGCCTGTGGCAAAATATTCTCATGGAAGGTTTTGACCCAGGCTCTACCATTAAAGTCGTCGCTACTTCTGGGGCGCTTGATCAAGGGGTCGTTCAACGAGACGATATTTTTGACTGTGCTGGAGGTCACTATCGAGAAGGGCGTTTATCCGTCAAAGATTACAAAGCTTTTTATGAATTAACTTTTGATGAGGTATTAGAAAAATCCAGTAACATCGGCACCTACCTTATTGCCAAAGAATTAGGCAAAGATAAATTCAAAGATTACCTCAACCGTTATGGTTACCTGTCGCCAGTGAATTCTGGCTTAGGCAGTGAGCGCAAGGTGTTGATGGCTGATTTGAATAATCCGACAGATTTCTCTCGGATGAGTTTTGGTTACAGTCTTATTGTGACTCCCTTTCATACTGCGATGGCTTATGCGGCTATTGCTAATGGCGGTAAATTAATGAAGCCAAGGCTCATGGACGAAATACTCGATGATAATGGAGAGGTGATACATACCTTTGAGCCTGTGATTAAAAACACGGTGATGCAACCACAAACCGCCAAAGCGATGCGAGAAGCTCTCGCAGGCGTGGTGGCGAACGGCACAGGTAAAAATGCTCAAGTTTTTGATTTTAAAATTGCAGGGAAGACCGGCACAGCTAGAAAACATGAGGCAAAAGTAGGTTACTCCGAAGACCATTACATGGTCTCGTTTGCGGGTATGATGCCCGCTGAAAACCCAGCATTTGTCGCTGTAGTGGTCATAGATAACCCTACTCATGAGGAGATTAAAATAGGTGGTGGCTCAGTCGCTGCGCCAGTATTTAAGAGTTTTGGTGAAAAAATGGCTAGCTATTTGGGATTAATCCCTGCATTATCCCCTTCCGATCCACAAAACGATCAGCAAAAGGAGGGTGAAAACTAATTTTTTCAACGTTCTTTTGTTTTTCAACTTCTTTGATACTAATTCACCTTTTTCTATAAATATTAATACCTAGTTAATAGTTATATTTTTTTATCAAGTCTTACTTTTTATGACCTTACAGCAACTTATCCAAGCGAGTGAAATCGCTCTCAATACAAATTTATCGCCAGCACAGCTTGCTTGTGAAATTACTACCATTATAGAAGACAGCAGAAAGGTGACTAGTGGCTGCATGTTTGTCGCAATTAGTGGAGCTCAATACAAAGACGACGCTTTTCTTCAAGCTGCAATTGACAATGGTGCAGCCGTGATTCTCTCCGAGTCCGACCAACCTAAAGGGCTTAAGAATGCAGACAGCCTTATTTGGATTAACGTACCTTATGTTCGTTATGCCTATGCTAAGTTAGCTGAAGCCTTTTACCTAAATCCTTCAAAATCACTTAAATTAGTAGGTGTTACAGGAACCAACGGCAAAACGACAGTAACTCACCTCATGCATCAAGTGGCTCAACGCCTCATGCAACGTGCAGGCAGAATGAGTACTATCTCCCACGAGGACGGAATTAAAGAGTATCCAAGCAACTTAACCACCAACACCCCACAAGTAATTTCAGAGCGCTTAGCTGCGATGGTTACGAATGGCTGTCGTGTAGCAAGCATGGAAGTGTCCTCGATTGGGATTGAACAACAGCGTGTCGCAGCTCTTGATTTTAATGTCGCGATTTACACCAACCTCACTCAAGATCATCTGGATTATCATGGTAGTATGCAGGCCTATTCTGAGGCTAAGTGGGACTGGTTTTCTGATCTAGCAGGACGCAAAGGCAAATCAGTCACTTTTGTGGTTAACGCAGACGATAAATTTGGACAAAAGCTCATCAGAGAATTCAAAGACAAGGTCAATATCATCAGCTACGGCACAGTTCAACAGCAATTAGATGTCAGGTTTTCTAGTATTCAAACTAATTTTGAGGGAATGCGTTTTGACGTAGAAATTGGAGCCAAGCAGTACAAGGTTCAAACAGGACTCATCGGAGATTTTAACGCTTACAATATCGTAGCGATTATAGCGAGTTGCAAGGCACTTAAGCTGCCTATTCGTGAAGTCATCCAGCAAATCAAAACTCTCAATGCCGTTGAGGGACGCATGGAGAGAGTCGGGCAGCTCAGAGGCGTGCCTATTTTTGTCGATTACGCTCACACCCCTGACGCACTTGAAAAATCTACTGAGCTTTTACGTAAATTTAGTGACCGTAACCTCATCACCGTCTTTGGTTGCGGTGGAGACAGAGATAAAACCAAGCGCCCACTCATGGCAAGAGCAGCTAGTAAATACAGTGATGTCTGTCTAATTACTAACGACAACCCGCGCACTGAAGACCCTCAGGAAATTGCTGACCAAATCGCTGCAGGCATTCGTAGAGGTAAGCGTCACTACATCATTCTCGATAGGCGCGAAGCCATTGAAAAAGCCATGAAAGGTAGCAAGGTAGGTGACATCATACTCATCGCAGGCAAAGGTCATGAACTCTACCAAGAAATCGACGGCAACAAACTACCATTTAGTGACCGATACACCGTCAAAGAACTCTTCAAAGAGGTCAATGACTTCATCGAGAAAGCCATAGAAGACCTCAAAGAACAAAGAGAAGCCGAGGAAGCCGCTCAAAGAGAGGCTTACATCGAGCAATACAAAGCTGATAACGACGGAGCCCTACCACCAGAAATCATCGAGGAAGAAGAGGAAAAAGCTAAAAGAAGAGCTCAAAGAGAAGCCGAAGAAGCCAGCCGACCACGTGAATTTGGCAAGAAATACGCCACGGAAAAGAACGCCGATCGCCCCGACTTCCAAAAACGAGGACCTAAACGAGATGATCGAGGTGGAGATAGACGTGATGATAGACCAAGCAGACCTAACAACTCCGCACGTAAATTTGATGACAAGAAACCTTATGGTGACAAAAAGCCTTATGGTGATAAGAAACCTTACGAAAAAAGAGGTGGCTCATCAGGTGGCTACAAAGGTAAATCTGACTCAAGTAGCTCAGGTGGCTATAAGGGCAAAAGTTCAGGCGATTACAAAGGCAAATCCGATTCAAACAGCTCAGGCGGCTACAAGGGTAAGAGCACAGGCGGTTACAAAGGTAAGACTAGTTCAGACCGCCCAAGCCGCTCAGATAGACCGAGCAGACCACCACGCAAATTTGGCAAGTAGGGTATAAATAACCACAGAAAACACAGAAGCCACAGAAACAGTAGATTATGAAAAAGAAAAGCATCATTAAACTACTAGTTTTAGTGAGCTTAATAGCGTCCTTTTCTTTGGCTTTAAGTCCTATAGATATAGAAAAACCAACAGAAGATATCCAAATTGAGCCAATTTCTCAAGTTACAGAGGAAGTCAAAGTTGATCCAATTCAAATAACTGAAAAGTCAGATGAAAAGCAGCAGGAAGTTATCAATACAGAACTTTTAAAACAACAGAATACTAATGAGTCTAAAGATATGAGTCTCTCTATTTATATCGGCGCTATTTTATGCTTAGTTATTTTTATTTTTTTTAAATTTAAAAAATCAACTCAATCTCCTGCTTAGCCCACTGTCCACTTTTCACTTTTAATTTTTAACTTAATTTTCTGCTTAGCTCACTTTCAATTCTCCACTTTCAATTTTCAATTAAACTCCCGTGCTCACTTCTCTCCTCTCACTCCCTAACACTCAGCAGCTCATTGTAGGTGCTGATTTGGCGAACTCTGCCAAGGTGTGGATTGATTCACGTAAGGTGCAGGCGGGGGATGTCTTTGTCGGGCTTAAGGGTGAACAAGTAGATGGTAATGATTACTGGCAAGCGGCTCTAGATAAAGGGGCTAGACTGTTGGTGTTAGAACGAGCTCCAGACGCAGAGGGTTTAGCGAATATTGAGCAAGCAGGTTGTCACTTGGTGGTGGTTGACTCAGGAGAGGCGACATTGGCTGCATGGGCGAGAGCTTATCGCCAAACGGTGCTTAGAGAATCTGGAGTAGAGCTCATAGGGATTACAGGTTCCAATGGTAAAACCTCGACTAAGGAGTTACTCAAGGCGGTGCTCTCAGAAAAATTTGCCGTAGAAGCGACCGCAGGTAATTACAATAATCATTTAGGCGTGCCGTTGACAGTTTTAAGCTGCAATCCAGAACAGGAGGTATTGATTGTCGAGATGGGAACTAATCATCCAGGTGAGATAGAGTTCCTCTGCGATATAGCGCAGGTCAATCAGGGCATCATTACTTGTGTGGGAAATGCGCATATTGAGTTTTTGGGGTCAGTCGCAGGTGTAGCCAAGGAAAAAGGGGCTTTATTACGCTCCTTAACATCTGCCCAGAGTGGTAATAAACCGCGGGGTTTCGCTCAGGCGCATGTAGCAAAGCGTCAGGTGCTCAGCTCCGAGGTTACAGCTCAAATGCTCTGGGTAGGTGAAAATCATCAATTAGAAATTACGCAGGTCGTTCAGGATATTAAAGGCACTCAATTTAACTTGCAGACGGTGAATAGTTCTCAGACTTATCCAGTGCAGTTGCCCATTCTACCTACGGTAATGTTGGAGAATATCCGCCTCGTTATTGAGGTGGCTTACGCTATGGGCATGACTCTACCACAAATAGTCTCAGGGTTAGAGGCTTTTCGGCTCACAGCTGGGCGTTTTGAAATCGTGGAGGCAGATGGTAAGTATTGGATTAATGATGCCTACAATGCTAACCCTGATTCTTTGCGTGAGGCCTATGCCAGTTTACAATTACTCAGTGAAAAACAAGGCGATATGTGGGTGGTGTTTGCCCAGATGGGTGAGCTCGGTGAGCAGGCGCTAGAACAGCATTATCAATTAGGCGGTGAAGCTTCCCAATTAGGATTTAATACGATTGCCATAGGAGAGGGTGATTTAGTGCAAGCTTACTACCAAGGGGCTAAAAGTGTAGCTACAGATACTAAATCAGAGCCTCTTTCTATCTCACACGCAATAAATCAAGAAGAAGCTAAACAAATCTTGCTTGCACAATTGCAAGCAGGCGATAAAGTACTTTTCAAAGCAAGCCGAGCTGCAGGGCTAGAGCAGTTATTTAATCAATTTATTTAGAGTTATCACTTACGACAATTATGTTATATTTTATTTATGAATTATGGGCGCAAGCCAATGCAGCTGGAGCAGAATGGGCTCATAATTGGCGTTGGTTGAATATTTTTCAATACATCACGGTACGTAGTGCTTTGGGCTGTTTGATTGCCTTTTCTTTTGTGGTATCTATTGCGCCTAAGATGATACTTAAGCTCATCTCGCTTAAGCTTGGTCAGCCGATTCGTAGTGCGGAGGAAGTCCACAAACTCAACGAACTCCACGGAGCCAAAAAAGGCGTACCCACTATGGGAGGGATTCTGATTATCACTGGGGTATGGGTATCTGTGTTGCTAGCGGCTAAGTTAGATAATACGTTTATTTGGGTCACTCTGTTTGGGATGACGAGTTTAGCTATACTGGGTTTTATGGATGATTATCTCAAGATTAAGCATCAAAACTCCAAAGGGGTCAGCTCCAGAGGTAAGCTCATTGCGCAAGCTCTCATTGGTTTAGCAGTGATGTTCATGTTGCAATTCAGCCCAGAGTCAGCGAATTACCAATTAATCAAAGAGCCTTTATCATGGGGTGCTTTATGTGTGCCGCTGATGAAACAACCTCTCTGGGAAATGGGTTGGTTATACATCATCTTTGGTGCGGCAGTGATGATTGCCATGTCTAATGTGGTGAACCTCACTGACGGCTTAGATGGACTAGCTACAGGTTGTAGTCTCTCTGCTATTTTTGCCTACGCTATCATGGCTTATCTAGCGCATCATTATGTGATTGCTAATGAGTATCTATCTATCCCACAAAACCCTAATTTGGGCGAATTACTCGTCTTTCTCTCGGCTCTGGCTGGAGCGTGTTTTGCCTTTATGTGGTACAACTGCCATCCAGCCCAAGTCTTCATGGGTGACACAGGTTCACTAGCTATAGGCGGAGCCTTAGGTGTCGTGGCTATAGCGATTAAGCAAGAGCTCATGCTCTTTGTCGTGTGTGCTGTTTTCGTCATCGAAGGCCTCTCAGTCGTCATTCAAATCATAGGCTTCAAAACCACCGGCAAAAGAGTCTTCAAAATGGCGCCCATCCACCACCACTTCGAATTATTAGGTTGGAAAGAAACTCAAGTGACCACGCGTTTTTGGATGATATCGTTTTTTTGTGCAGTGATCGGACTCCTCATCTTAAAGATCGTTTAACAAGGTTCTTTTGGGTTAAAAATGCACTAACTTAAACTTTCGCGGTTCTCAGGAATGTTTTGTATTCATTCCGCTTCCACGGTTTTAAGTTAGCACATTTTTCATCCCAAAACTCCGCTTGTTAAATGTAGTAGACTACACTCACCCTCAAAATATTCTTGCGCTGACTTTTCTCATCCAAAACTCCGCTTGTTAAATAAAGTGTGTTCACTGCGCTCCACGGTTGCTCGATAAACCTCTTTCTCATCTAAAACTCCTCTTGTTAAATGAAGTAGGCTATACTCACCTCAAAATATTTTTGCGCTGGCTTTTTTCTGTGTTTTTGGTGGGTTCTGTGGTTTAAACAAAAGTAATGAAAATAACAAATTCTACTTATGCGGTTTTAGGGGCGGGGGCTAGTGGTCGTGCGGCTGCTGAGTTGTTGCTGGCGCATGGTGCTAGTGCTGTGGATTTGATAGATGCTCAGCTTCAGTCTGGTGCATGGTTGGAGTCTTTGCCTGCGGGGATGAGTGTCATGACTCTGGATAGCGAAGAGGTGCAATCTAGTTATGCAGGGATGGTGGTCAGTCCAGGGGTTGATATGGAGTCTGATTGGTTTAAGCAAGTAGCTGCGCTTGCGCAAACACCAGTGATTGGGGAGCTTGAGTTGGCATGGTCTGTGCGCGGTGATTATTTGCAACCAGTAGCTACAGAGGGTTCTCATGTGCCACAGTACATTGCGGTTACAGGTACTAATGGCAAGACGACGACCGTTGAGCTCATAGCGCATATTCTACAGGGTTTAGGCTTAAGAGCTCAATTATGTGGTAATCATGGCAAGCCATTGAGTCGTTGTTGGTTGGATTATGTTAATGAACCTTTTGAGGTGGCGGTGATTGAGGTGAGTTCATTTCAGCTTGAGACGATTGAGACATTTGCACCAGAAGTAGCTGTATGCCTAGCTATTGAGCCGGATCACTTAGATAGGTACAAAAGTTATGATGACTATGAAGCCGCTAAATTAAAAATCTTTGATTTTCAGAATAAGGAGTGTCGGGCTATTATCGATGCTAATATTCAATTATCTAGCTTAGCTGCTATTGAAACTGTTTCTAATCAGGCGCTGGCTGAATCTGATTGGATGGTCAAGGGGGAGAAGGTTTTTTTCCAAGATGAGCTCTATGTAGATGTAGGTGATATTGATTGGGCAGGTGGGCATCAAGTGCTGAATCTAGCTTATGCGATAGCCTCATTGCAGGACTATTTAGTCGATGTACCAAGAACGGAGTTGTTAAGTATTTTGGAAAGTTTCAATATACCTGCTTTTCGCTGTCAAAAAGTAGCCACAATCAAAGGTGTTTCTTACTACAACGATTCTAAAGCGACGAATATTGATTCGGTAGCCAAAGCCTTGCATGGGTTAAAAGCCAAGGAAGGCGGCTCTATTATCTGGATTGCAGGAGGTAAAGACAAAGGTTTGAATTATCAGCCTCTCTTGCCGTTGGTTGAGAATAAGGTTGAGCAAGCCTTTTTTATAGGTGAAATTGGGGATGAGCTAGTGAGTTTATTTGAGCCTGTGACCGCGGTGGAAAATTCTAAAACCTTAGATGTTGCGGTTCAAAGAGCTTGCCAAGTTGCCTCTGAAAATGACATAGTGTTATTCTCTGCTGGAACTTCTTCGTTTGATCAGTTTAGTTCCTATGTAGAGAGAGGAGAGGCGTTTAATAGCTTACTAAAAAAATATAATTCATGATGATGTCAGAACAGAAAACTTACTTAGGGTTTAAAGGGAATTTATGGATACTATTGGTAATCAATGCTTTGATTGTAGTTGCTCTAATTTGGCACTTTAAATCTTATGAAGCTAATAAAGAACAAGAGGCAATGTTGAATAAGTCAGTAACTCAGAAACCAGCACCAGAAAAAACTCAACAAGCTAAGCAGGAAAAACCAAGTAAACCTACAGTTAAGAAACAAGTAGCTACTAAAGAAACGACGGTTAAAGAAACAGCGACTAAGACACCCAAAACTGAAACTACAAAAATCCTTAAAACCTATCTAGTTCAAGAGGGGGATAGTTACGCTAGCTTAGCTCAAACCCTAGGTATTTCATCACAAGATTTATACCAACTAAATCATGGGATGCCTCTGGATACAGGAGTGCTGATTATGTTGCCAGATGGTCCAGCTACAAGTAGCGATAAAGAGCTAGTGACCACAACTCTTAATGATTCTAAAAAGCAAGCCACTACACTAACCAAAGAAAAAGTCAAAAAAGAGGCTAAGAAAAAAATCCCAACCACCTTACCAGCTGAATTACCAACCGCAGAAGCTAAAAATACAGAGGTTCTTTACCACACAGTGGTCAAGGGTGACACCCTCTATTCTATTGGCAAAAAATATAAGCTCAGTGTTGATGAATTAGTCAAACTCAATGGGCTGAGTCAATCGCAGGCTAATTTAGGTCAAAAGCTCGTAGTTTCACAAACTCTGACAACCGCTAGTGATCAACCATTAAAACCTGAACCTTTAACTGTCGAAGTAGGAACTCCTGTTGTGCAAACACAGGCACAATGGCATACAGTGAGCAAAGGGGAAACACTCTGGGGAATTTCACAAAAATATAAAATTTCAGTAGATGAATTGAAAAAGCTGAACAATATTTCAAATAACCAAGTGAATATTGGGCAAAAGTTACAAGTAAAATGATAACATTTGTTAGAGCTAATTTATTAGATCTGGATCATTCTCAGGCTATAGTAAGTCTCCTAGATGAGTATGCTTCTAGTCGAGAGGGTGGCGGAGAAAGTCTAAGTGATATATCAAAACAACGATTGCCTCAAGCTTTAGCCCAACGAAGCTTTTGTCATATAGTGTTAGCTTATCACAATGAAAAACCAGCAGGTCTTGCTATATGTTTTGAAAGTTTTTCGACTTTTAGTTGTAAGGCTATTTTGAATATTCATGATTTTATGATTGCTTCCCAATATAGAGGTCAAGGTTTGAGTAAAAAGCTGCTAAAAGAAGTTGAAATTCTCGCCCAAGAATTAGACTGTTGTAAAATCACTCTAGAGGTTTTAGAGAATAATAAAATAGCTAGAAATGCTTACCATAGTTGTGGCTTTAATTCTTATGAATTGAAGCCTGAATTCGGCAGAGCTCTGTTCTACGAGAAGAAGCTTGCAACTCATTAAGCTAGAGCTTATCTTTTGAAAAAATAACAATATGATGTGGAAGGGTAGATTTAGCGAGCAAACGGCAGAATTAGTAGTCAAGTATACAGAGTCTATTTCTTATGATAGGCGTTTGTATGCCTATGATATAGCGGGCTCTATTGCACATGCTAGAGCCCAGGTAGGAGCAGGGACCTTGAGTCAAGATGAGTTTGAGCTGATTGAAGCTGGGCTACTATCTATTAAAGAATCAATTGAAGCAGGAGAATTCACATGGTCTAAGGAATTAGAAGATGTGCATATGAATATTGAGTCTGAGCTTACTAAGCGCATTGGGCCAGTAGGTGCTAAACTGCATGCAGCACGTTCACGTAATGACCAAGTGGCTACAGATACGCGCCTCTACACTCGTGAGGCTTGTGAGGTGATTCTCGATGAACTCAAAAATTTACAAACAGCTCTCGTAGAAAAAGCGACCGAATATCAAGAAGTCGTGATGCCAGGCTATACCCATTTACAGCGTGGTCAACCAGTAAGTATGGCACATCATTTGCTGGCTTATGTTGAGATGCTAGAGCGTGATGCACAGCGTTTAGCGCAGGCTAAAACTCGCCTCAATATCTCTCCATTAGGATCAGGTGCGCTTGCAGGGTCGACGATCTGTTTAGATCGTGAGCAGGTGGCTCATGAATTAGGTTTTGATTCTGTGTCGCAGAACTCTATGGATGCCATTGCAGACAGAGATTATATCTTAGAAGTGTTATTTGATATTTCACTTATTGGAGCGCATTTATCACGCTTGAGTGAGGACTTAATCCTCTGGTCTAGTGCTGAATTTGGTTTTGTTGTATTGGCTGATGCGCATACAACTGGCTCATCGCTAATGCCACAGAAAAAGAACCCTGATATTGCAGAAATCACACGTGGCAAGACGGGTCGCCTCTATGGTAATCTTATGGCGGTACTTACAGCTGTCAAAGGTCTGCCTCTAACTTACAACCGTGATTTACAAGAGGACAAAGAGCCTTTATTTGATGCTGTAGATACCATTGTGATGGCGCTTGCTGTCAATGCTGAGCAAATGCGTGGCATGACTGTGATGAAGGAGCGTTGCCTGATTGCGGCGAGTGACTCCATGCTGCTAGCTACAGATTTAGCTGATTATTTAGTCCGTGAGGGAGTAGCGTTTAGAGATGCTCATGAAATTGTAGGTAGTGCTGTCGCTATCGCTATTGAGCAAGGAATAGAGTTGTCATCTTTACCGCAAACTACATGGGCAGAATTGCATCCAGTTTTGGACAAAGATTTATCCTTTATTTTTAACTTAAAAGCAGCTCTCGAAGCTCGCGATAATCCAGGTGCTCCAGCACCTAAGCAAGTAGCTATTCAGCTTGCTCGTTGGCAAACTGCGCTAAGCGAATAAAAATATGTTTTTTTGGTTAGATGTTTTGCGCGATAGAATTCGTGCTGGAAAAGATGCTGAGATTAATAAATCATTTTTTCAGCATCTAGAAGACCTACGCTCCACTATTTTTTGGATAGTAGTAACCTTGGTGGTTTCTTTTGCCATTTGTTGGTGGTTTAGAGCTCCTCTCATGGAGGTGATGAAGCGTCCTATTTATGCCGTTCTTGATAGTAAAATTTCTCAGCAATTACCTAAACAAATTGACCTAAACACATGGAAGGAGGTAGATAGTAACTATCAGGCTATATTGCCGCTCAATAAGGAACAACGAGCCTTCTACCTCTCGCAACTCGATACAGAGTCCAGCCACTTACTCGAAGCCAGAGTGCATTATTTGGCCATTTTATCCTTAGATATAGAACAGCAGAATCACTACCTAGCGAATAGTCCTAGTTTGAAGCCTCAAGTAGTAGAGATTCTAAAAAGCTGGATTGAGCACGGCATGGAGGAAAAAGGCTTTGTTGATTTATTCAAAAAACAAGGAAATTTTGGTGATAATGCTGTCATGGGTGCCTTTAAACCTACAGAGACATTCATGCTCTCCATTAAACTCGCTTTCTTTGAAGCCTTTGTTTTATCACTACCTATTACGCTATACCTCATCTTGCGCTTTGTGATACCAGGAATGCAAAAAAGGGAAAAAGATATTTTATTTAAATCCATATTTGTATCCCTATTTTTATTCGTGGCGGGTGTCTGTCTCTCTTATTTTGTAGTATTGCCTCGTGTTTTAGAATTCTTCTTTAATATGGGAGATTCTATAGGCGTGACTAATGAGTGGCGTATTGGTTACTATCTTGGGTTCGCAGCTAAATTTGTCTTAGCCTTTGGTTTAACCTTCCAGTTGCCAGTGGTGGTGATGGCTCTGGTTTATCTCGATGTGATTAGTTACTACACCATGTTGCGTAGCACTCGTTATGTGATTGCTGGTATCGTGGTGCTTTCCGCTTTAGTCATGCCCGGTGGCGAAGTGATTAGCTTGCTATCGTTAGCTGTACCGTTATTCTTACTCTATGCGCTTTGCATTTTATTTGCCTTTATCTATCAAAAGAAAAAAGAAAAACAAATGGCAAAAGAAGACCTTGAATGGCATAAAATGCAAGAAGAGTACGAGCGAGAACACGATCGCCAAGTTAAATTAGAACTGCAAGAACTCGAAGAACAAGAGTATCAAGAAAGTAAAAGAAACAAAGGTATTCCCGCAAATGAAGAAGACGAATCCTCATTAGATGATGAAGAGGTAGATGAAAATAATAACTAATATTTTTATAATTGACTTTACTGTATTTTCAGTATCTACTGAAAATAGTGAGCGAAACAAATAAAAGTTTTCAAGAAATTAAGGATGAGTTTATTGCTCAGTGGGGTGCCTTAGGTACTAGCTGGGGGATTAATCGTACGATGGCTCAAATCCACGCCTTACTCATGGTGACTCCTGAGGTAATGAGCACAGATGAGATTATGGAAGACCTATCTATTAGTCGTGGGAATGCTCATACTAATCTTAAGGAATTAGTCGGTTGGGGCTTGATTCGTATCGTAGTTAAAAAAGGTGAGCGCAAAGAGTTTTTTGAAGCGGAGAAAGATGTCTGGAAGATGTTCACGATTATTATGAGTGAACGTCGTCGTCGAGAGGTTGACCCTATGGTAAATTTGTTAAATACCTATGTGGATAATACGAATAATGCTAAGGGAATAGAGGTCGAAGCTTTTAACCATCAACTCAAAGAATTAGAGAAATTTGTTAGTTTTGCTAGTAATATGAGTGAGAAGATTGCCAAACTTAGTTACGGCCCAGCCATGAATCTAGCTGCTAAAGTATTAAAATAGGTAACTCGCCTTTTTTTAAGATAAACTTTCAAAAATAACTGAAAATATTGAATCTATGAAAATAAAAAATAATATCCAAAAAATAGAAGTTTTTTATGATGGTAATTGTGGGTTATGTGGCCAGTTTAAAAAATGGTTAGAAAAGGCAATTAAACCAGATATTGAATTATATTGCGTACCTTATGCTAGTGAGCAGGCCAGAGAGGTATTTCCTAAGATTGATAATTATCAGCCTAGTGAAAACCTAGTATTAAGAGCAGATGAACAAGATGTGTATTGCGGTGAGCAAGCTTGGGTTATCTGTCTTTATTGCACACGGCATTACCGTTGGCTTGCGCGCATTATGCGTCAACCACGTTGCTTGCTAAAAGCGCGCAAAGTCGCCTTATGTGTAGCAAAAAACCGTTATCGCATCAGCAAGCTACTCCTGCAAGAGCGAGCTACCGTAGTGGATGATTATTTAGAAACTGAGCAGGAAGAGGTCAACTGCCAAGACAAACAATGTAAGTTTTAATGATGAATGTCATAATGATAGAATGGGCGGTGCGTTTAGCGGGAGTAGTATTGCTACTTATTGCAGTAGCGAATATTTTTGCTCCTAAGAAACTAAATTGGGTATCAAATCTGGCTAAAACTGAGCCATTTTTTCAGCAAGTCTTTATTGTACATGCTGTTTACATCGTGGGGGTATTAATATTTGCTGCACTCACCTGCCTGATGGCTACTGATGAATTAATAGCCCAAGAGAGCTTTATGGCTAAAAGTTTTTGTGTATTTTTTGCTCTGTTTTGGGGAGCTAGAGTGGTGTTGCAGTTCACTTATTATGATAGAGGTTTTATTAAGCAAAACTTAGTGTGGAGTTTAGTTTTTGGGGTGGCATTTGCCTATTTGGCCGGTGTTTTTTTATTAGTAATAATTAGGTAAAGAGATGATAAAAAAAATAAATAATAAATGGAGAGCTATTATAGTTTCAATAATAGTTACCGCTATAGTAACTGCAGTAATCGGGAGTCTTGGTATTTGGCTATTAGGTGCCTATGGTTGGACAGTTTTTGTTTTAGCTCCTTTGCTCTTAGGTTTTTTACCACCTTATATTTTGGGGAAAACACAGAAATTAACTAAAAAGCAGAGCTTTGGCATAAGTTTTGCTGCTTATGGTGTCGTTACTTTAGGCTTATTAATATTGGCTATAGAAGGTTTAATTTGTATAGCTATGGCATTTCCTATTACATCAATACTGACATTAATTGGATCATATTTAGGCTATAAAATACGTATGAAAAATTGGCTAAGTAAAGGCTCAGTCAATTTGCTGATTATATTGAGTTTATTTAGTAGTATGAGTTTTGATTATATTTATGAAGCAGACCAACTCTTAGCGGTTAGAACGAAGGTTGTCGTGAATAGTCCTATTGATAAAGTTTGGGAGCATGTGGTGACTTTTGATCAAATACCAGAGCCTAAAGATTGGATATTTAAAACAGGTATTGCTTACCCAACAGATGCAACTATAGATGGATACGGGGTTGGAGCTATCAGGTATTGTAATTTTTCAACAGGGAGCTTTGTTGAGCCAATTACTACTTGGGATGAGCCTAACTTGTTGCAATTTGATGTATTAGAGCAACCAATTCCAATGAATGAAATGAATCCTTTTTGGGATGTTCATCCTCCTCATTTAGAAGGCTATTTCATCTCAAAGAAAGGGCAATTCAAATTAACGATTTTAAATGAAAATCAAACAGAATTAGAGGGTACAACTTGGTATAAAATAGGTATCCACCCTCAACAGTATTGGAGAAAGTGGTCTGATGCAATTATTCATAGAATACATAAAAGAGTATTAATTCATATTAAACAATTAGCTGAAAAATAACTCGAAAATATGACAACTTATTTATTATGGGCGCTTAAGTTAGCAGGCATTTTTCAATTAGTGCTTTGTATAGCTAGTTGGTGGATACCGCAGATCTTAGATTGGAAAGGGCAAATGAAAAGCTGGACAGTATTGATGCGTCAGTTGTTTATGACCTATGCGCTGTACATTTTAGGGAGTCACTTATGCTTTAGTTTTATTTCTTGGTTTGCTGCGGATTACTTATTAGAGCCTCAACCAGCGAGCTTTGTAGTGAGTCAACTGCTACTTGGATTTATAGGTCTATGGTGGACAGTGAGGTTATTGATGCAGTTTGTGGGCTTTGATTTGAGCCAAGTTGCTAAGACTAGGTTTAATGTTTTAGCGAAGCATTTATTGAGCTTATTATTTGTTTATTTAGTTATGGTTTATTGGGGGATATTTATATGGAATTTTTATACAGTTTAAAATTATTAATCATAGTAATAGCTATGGCTATTTTATGGCCTGTGCTAGCCAAAATTTGCCTTAATAAAAGACTAATTAAGCAAGCTTGGATCTTATGGATGGTCGTCTTAGCAGGCTACGCTGTGGGGAATTGGTTATTATTAGATGATTCTCCTTATTTAAGAATGACAGGCTTATGTATGTGGTTATTATCAGGCATGAAGTGTATTACTTATCAGGCTTGGTTGAGTAAGCACCGCGGCGACATTAAAGCTCAATTAAGTTGGTGTAGATGGTTAGGTTTTGCTTGGCTATGGTTTGGCATGAGCGTGCAACCGTGGGTAAAGCCTTATACAAAGCGTCCTTGGTTGAGGCATGCTTTATGTGGGCTATTATGTGTGGTTATGGGAGTTTTATGGATGTACTGTTGTTATCTCTATGAAATTACACATGTATTACCTATATTTATTGGTTTGAGTCTCGCCTTTCATTATGGGTGTTTACGCTTATTGATGGCTTGGTGGAGATTGTGTGGTGTACCAGTAAAGTTATTATTTAGAAATCCTTTGCGTTTAACAGGTTTTAGAGATTTTTGGAGTAAGCGTTGGAATTTAGGTTACTCTCAGATGATGGCAGTTACCGTACAAAAGCCTCTTATGCAGTTAGGCATGAGTTTTAAGGGTAGTTTATTAATGGTCTTTATTATCTCTGGCTTATTACATGAATTAGCTATTTCTGTGCCAGCTAAGACGGGGTATGGTTTGCCATTTTTGGTGTTTCTCGTACATGGGTTACTTACTTTACTTGAGCTTAAATGGCCTCACCCATGGTTATATAGAATAGGATGCTTTATAATATTGCTCGTAGGTATGCCTTATTTATTTCCTCAGGAGTTTAACCAACAAATACTTATACCAAGTGTAGAGTTTGTAGGTGAAAATTTAACAAGACTTATCAATGAAATTATTTAAATTCAATCAAATGACAGGTATAATTAAGCATAGAATTTTGCTTAATTACAAAATAGATGCAGAAGTGATGACGCAGAATTCACCTGCTGGATTTACCCCTAAGTTAGTCAACGGCTATGCCGTTGGCGGGATCTGCCAAGTGTCTTTAAAACAAATGCGACCTGCGGGCTTTCCTGCAAGCATAGGATTAACTAGTCACAATGCCGCTCATCGAGTAGCCGTCGTTAATAGTGAAGGAGATGAAGGTGTGTTAGTGTTACGTAGGGACACGAACTCTAAGGCCAATGTTTTGGTGGGTGGCAGAATATTCGCTGGTGTTTACACTAAAGCTCATTTTGATGTGTATAATGATGCTGATGATTATGAGGTAACTATCACGCGAAAGAAAGTTAGAGATCAAGGCGTAGAAGGTGGCAACAACACAGTTATGCATATTCAGGGACAAATCAAAAAATCTTTACCTCTCAATTCAATTTTTAGAGATGTGGAAGACGTATCACAGTTCTTTAAAGCTGGTAATAGAGGTTGGTCTCCTCAATGCCAGAATAGTTGTGTTTATGATGAAGTAGAATTAAAGACTCAAACATGGAATATGCAGCCTCTTGAGGTGAAGAGTCATTATTCAGGTTACTTTATGAATGAAACTATGTTCCCTAAGGGTAGTGTGAAATTCGATCACGCTATAATTATGCGAGATATTGAACATAGTTGGGTAGTTAATTAAAATTATTTATGAAAAATATTATTGTTATTGTAGGTGCTAATGGTTTTTTAGGACGTTATTTGTCAGACTATTATTTGGCTAAGGGGTGGGAAGTAAGAGCTATAGCAAGACGAGAGCAAGGGCTCGCTGCGTGCGTGAATTATTATCATTGGGATGCTCTAAATTATCAGATTTCTTGGGCTGATGCTTTTGATGGAGCTACGTTAGTGGTGAATTTAGCAGGGCGCTCAGTTAATTGTCGTTATAATCAAAAGAATCAAGATTTAATTCGTGATTCAAGAGTGCAAACAACTCAATTGGTGGGCCAAGCTATTGCTAATTGTGTCAATCCTCCAAGCTATTGGCTCAACTCAAGTACAGCGACTATCTACCGTCATGCTCAAGATAAGCCTCAAGACGATGAAACAGGGCAATTAGGTAGTGGTTTTTCTGTAAGTGTGGCAAAAGATTGGGAGCAAGCTTTTTTCACAGCAGATACTCCAGAAAAGACTCACAGAGTTGCCTTGCGTACAGCCATTGTCATGGGTAATGAAAAGGGCACAGTCATAGATGTCTTAAATCGTCTATGCCGACTTTATTTGGGAGGAAGCATGGGAAGTGGACAACAAATGGTCAGCTGGATTCATATTGAAGATTTTTGTCGAGCTATAGATTGGATTAGTCAACAACAGCATCCTGACTCTCGTTACAATCTAAGCGCACCTAACCCATTGCCAAATCATGAATTTATGCAACTCTTACGCCAGAATAATCATCGTAAGTGGGGACTTAAAGCCAGTAAATGGATGCTAGAGTTAGGGGCGTATGTTTTACGCACAGAAACTGAACTTATTCTTAAATCTCGCTGGGTGTTGCCTAGCAGGTTACTCAGCCAAGGCTTTGAATTTAACTATGAGTATTTTGCTGACGCCTTGAAGTCATTTAAGCCAAAAGTGCAAAACTAAGCGGCTGGAATATTTAATGAACTTTTATCTGTTGTGCAAGAGTTAGGGTAGTTTATTGAGGTATCTTCTGGCTCTCCTATTAAAGTTTGCTTGGTTTTTAGCGTGAGCTAGCTTATCTTTGCGCCATGATGAATATGGATTCAACAATGGCTAAGCAAACGCAGCAGTGGGTGTTGCCTACTTATGCGCGTCTAGATTTAAACCTGGTCAAAGGGCAGGGCTCTTATGTTTGGGATGAGTCAGGCAAGCCTTATTTAGACTTTGCCACAGGTATTGCCGTGTGTTCGTTGGGGCATTGTCATCCTGCGTTGGTGAAAGCTCTGCAAGAGCAGTCAGAGCAATTATGGCACGTATCTAATCTATACCATACGTCACCACAGGCAGAATTGGCACAGTTGATTTCACAAAAGGTAGTGGGTATTGAGGGTAAGACCTTTTTTTCCAACAGTGGGGCTGAAGCGAATGAAGGTTTGATTAAGTTGGCACGTAATTATGGTGATATTAAACCTCAGCTATCAGGAGCTAATCAAGGACAGAAACGTCATCATATCATTACGTTGAATGAATCGTTTCATGGGCGTACTAATGGTGCGTTAGCTGCGACTGGTCAGGATAAAATACAGGCAGGTTGTATGCCGTTACTCTCGAGCTTTAGTTATGCTGATTTAAATGATTTGGCGAGTGTTGAAGCCTTGATTCGTGAAGATACTGTGGCTGTGATGCTTGAGCCTATACAGGGTGAGAGTGGTATTCAGCCTGCAACTGCTGAGTTTTTGCGTGGGGTTGAGGCTCTTTGTAAGCAACATGATTTACTCCTGCTCCTCGATGAGGTTCAGTGTGGAGTTGGGCGTTGTGGTGAGTGGTCTGCGTGGCAGGCTATCGCACCTGATGTGGTGCCTGATGCTATTTCCTGGGCTAAAGGTTTAGGTGGAGGCGTCCCCATTGGTGCGTTTTGGGTAAATAACCGTAACGGCCTTAGCGAGGTGTTAGGTGCTGGTAAGCATGGCTCAACCTATGGAGGTAATCCTCTAGTTTGTTCGGTAGCGCTTGCGGTGATTAATACGATTGATGCACAAAATATACTGAAAAATGTAAATGAGTGTAGCTCTAAAATTATGGCTACTATAAACAGTTGGAACAGCCCTAAAATTAAACAAGTTCGTGGATTAGGTTTGATGATAGGTATTGAGCTAGATCCGCAGGTTAATGTCATTGAAGCCGTTAAGGAATTAATGCAGGCTGGACTATTGACAGTCATGGCTGGTAATAATACAATGCGTCTCTTGCCACCACTCAATTTAAGTGAGGCTGAATTAAAGGAGGCATTGCATCATTTAGAATCTTTTTTCAGCTAATTTTCTAGTTAGCCATTCCCCTTTTTTTAGTCTTTGTGAGAGTAGAGTTTAAGCCATCTAAAAATCTAAATGCAGCTATGCAGGTTGCTGTAGCAATTGATAAAGCAGGTTACGAAGTCGTTTTTGCTGGTGGTTGTGTGCGTGATGCTTTGCTGGGTCGTGATTGTCAGGATTATGATTTGGCAACCAATGCTCAGCCTGAGCAAGTAGAGTTCGTCTGTGACCAAGCAGGCTTGAGAACTCGTATGGTAGGTGCACATTTTGGTGTGGTACTAGCTATGATAGGGGATGAACCTATCGAGATTGCCACATTTAGAGAAGACGGTAGTTATGCTGATGGCAGGCATCCAGATAATGTGTATTATACAAACGCTAAAGAGGATGCTAAACGTCGTGATTTTACGATTAATGGCCTGTTTGCAAATCCGTTTACCCTTGAGGTGACTGATTATGTAGGTGGTTTAGTGGATTTGGAACAAGGTGTGATTCGTGCTATTGGAGACCCTAGTGATAGATTTAAAGAAGATGGTTTGCGTCTGTTGCGTGCTGTGCGTTTTGCGGTTCAGTTAGGTTTTAAAATTGAGGAGCAGACTAAGCTGTCTATGATGCAGCAAATAGGAGGTCTACAAAAAGTCAGTGCTGAGCGTATGCAAGCTGAATTTAGCAAAATACTCATGAGTGATCATCCTCACCGAGGTGTGAGGATGCTAGCTGATCTAGGTTTTCTTAATTATTTTTTTTCCGAAGTTTTGGAACTCAAAGGTTGTGAGCAACCTGCCGAGTTTCACCCTGAAGGCGATGTGTTTGAGCATACAATGCTAATGCTAGATTTGATACGCCCAGATTTTTCGTTAGAATTACGTTTGGCTATCTTGTTGCATGATATTGGTAAACCTAAAACGCAGAGTTACAATGAAGAAAAACAAAGATTTACTTTCTATGGGCATGATACTGTGGGCGCACAAATGGCAGAGGCAATGCTACGTAGTTTGAAATACCCCAATGACATCATTGATAGCGTGGTGGTGATGGTTAAATATCATATGCAGTTTATCAATGTACAACGCATGAGGGTGTCAACATTGAGAAGATTTATTGCGAGAGATACTTTTGCACAAGAGATGGAATTACATCGAGTAGACTGTCTCTCCTCTAATGGCAATATCGAAAATTATGAATTTCTTCAGCGCTATATCGAAGAGCAAAATCATGAAATTCAGTTGCCTGAACCACTTTTAAGAGGTCATGATTTACTAGAGTTAGGGCTTGAACCTGGCGTTAAAATAGGTCAAATTCTTATGGAAGTTCAAACCAAGCAATTAGAGCAAGAGCTCTATGACTATGAACAAGCGCTCAATTATGTTAAATTACATTATCTGTAATAGCTGCAATGAGTCTTATTTTTAATTATTACTAACATGAACCAAAACTTACAAAGTATCCCAGTTGAGCATGATGATGAAATTAATGCTAAAATTTTAGCTATTTCTGAAGATTTACTCCAAGGGTTTCAAGAAAGACCGTTTGAATCTGTGGCTGAGCAATCAGGTGTACCTCTAGAAATCGTTATTGAGCGTATTAAAGCCATGCTTGAAGCTGGTGTGATTCGTCGAGTACGTCAGACATTATTAGCTACTAAACTTGCTCATGGAGCTCTAGTTGCTTGGAAACTGCCAGAAGACAAGCTCAATGCAGCTTTTGAATTCATGGCGAAAAAAGATCCTTTTTCAGGTCATGTAGTGATTCGCTCAACTGATAGTGCGATCTCTGGCTCACATTACCGTTTGTGGACCACACTCAAAGTTCCACAAGGTCGCACCCTTGAGGAGCACGCAGATAAGCTTAAAGAGATGTTAGGAGCAGAGAAGTACTTGCTCATGCCTGCACATGGAGTGTTCACTCTAGGAGTGGGCCATGTGCGCCGCAAAAAATTAGAGCCAGGTGCAAAAGTAGATACTCCAGCTGAAATGATGACCACAACAGTGGTGGATTTAAATGATGAACAATGGAAAGTGCTCTTGCAAATTAAAGAGGAACTCACGGTAGATGAAATCGGTACTGATTTTTGGGCAGAGCGTGCCGCGGCTATTGATATGCCAGTTGAGAAATTCTTTGAGATTGCTAAGCAGCTTAATGAGCAAAAGGTGATAGGTCGTTTCTCAACCTTCCTTGAGCATGTTAAGCCTTCTCAGGCAGGTAAGAAAGTCACTCGTTTTAATGGCCTTTTCCACTGGGCTGTGCCTAAGGGTATGGAGCTAAAAGCTGGTTCAGAGGTAGGGCGTCATCACTGCATGACGCATTGCTACTGGCGTGAAGGGGGACCAGAGTTTGGTGATGTGAATATCATGGGTGTGGTGCACGGCACTGAGAAAGATAAAGTCATGGAGCATAAAGCAGCCATTGATAAGCATTTAGAAAGCATAGGTATCCCTGTTAATTATACAAATGTTTTTTGGGGAGGCAGGTCAGAAATTAAGCCTTCAGAAATATCGCCAGTCATCTTTGACGAGTGGCACGCTAAATACTAGTTTAGCAACGAGCTCTTATCTTCAATTATTATCATGAAAGCAAAAATTTTAATTATTGAAGATGAGCAGCATATTGCTGAACTTATTGAGCTATCGTTGCTGCCAGCTGGTTATGAAACTCAGCTGGTGCATCATGGCTTAGACGCACAAAAAGCCATAACTCAATTTAAACCTGATTTAGTGGTTTTAGATTGGATGCTACCTGGCAAGGAGGGTATTCAAATTTTGAAAGAGTTACGTGAAGACTCTCAATCTAGTGATGTAGGAGTTCTTATGTTAAGCGCCCTAGATCAAGTTGATAATAAAGTACAGGGTTTAGAGCGAGGCGCTGATGACTATATGGCTAAACCATTTAGCCCCAAAGAGCTTTTATTAAGAGTGCAAGCGATTCTAAGGCGCAGAGAAGCGACTAGCTCAGATACATCTGAGTCTAACCTGAATCAAGTCTCTTGCGCAGATGGTGCGAGCTTTGATAGAAACAAAATGGACTTCATTATTGATAATGAGCCTGCTTATTTAACTATTACAGAATATAAGTTACTTTGGTATTTATTCAAAAAAAGTCCAAAAATTATTACTCGAGATGAGCTACTCAAAGAAGTATGGGGTTATAGCGAAGGAGTGTACAGTCGTACTTTAGATACTCATATCCGCCGTGTCCGTCAGAAATTAGGACGCTTTTCACATCTAGTGCAAACTGTAAGAGGTGAGGGCTATCAATGGCAAAGCAGTTAATTATGATTTGGTCAGTTATTCTTTTAAGCCTTATTTTAGCAGGTATAGCTATACAGCTCAAAGCTAAGCTCAAGCGCTTACGTGCAGAAAATAGAGAGCTAAAAATACTTGATACGGAGAATAAAGAGCAATTACATAGTCAAAAATTTAATTGTTTAGATGCTTTTCCTGAAGTGATTTTAGTGGTGAATAAATCATTACAATTAGTCTATATTCACCCATTGGCACAGCTACTTTTTTCACAAAGTGAATGGAGTGCGGAAAAATTAGTAGATATTAAGCAAACCTTAATTGAAGGCAAGGTTGGCATAGGTATCAAAGAGGTCATTCTAGTCTCTGAATTTATGCAATGGATTGAAGAGCAAATTCAACAAGAAGTAGAGCATTGTGAGAAAGATTTTGTTTTGTCGGCACAAGCTTCTTCGTGGTTAAAAAGTGAGGGTGCAGATGGTGAAACAGCTTGGCTTCTAAGGGTTGCAAAATTACCTGAATACCTCATGAAACAAGAAGATTACTACTTGGTTCATATTCATGAAAAAACCGAAGACTGGAGGCTGCAACAGACAAGACAAGATTTTATTGCGCATGCGTCACATGAACTCAAAACACCACTGACTATTTTGCTAGGTTATTTAGAAATTCTTACCGAAAATGGAAGTAACTACGGAGTAAACAAACAAGGTAAAGAGTTATTGGACACAGCTTATCAGCAGGGAGAAAAACTCCAGCTCCTCACGCAGCAGATGTTAAATCTCTCCAAATTTGAATCAAGTAAAGAGAGTATGCTCACTATTGAGGATATTAAAATCAAAGATATCTTTGAACAAGTGCAGAAAGATTTGCAGTCCCTGATTAAAAAGCAAGATGTTAAGCTAAGTTTCACCACAGAAGGTAACATCACAAAAAATATAACCATCAAAGGAGATAATTTTTACTGGCAACAAATTATCTATAATTTATTTGAAAATGCTCTTAAGCAAAATAAAACAGGTGCATTAAAAATTGAGCTCAATGTAAAAGAAGAGGACGAGCACCTTATTATTTCAGTCATTGATAACGGTGTAGGTATCAGCTCTATGGATGTACCTTATATCTTTAATCGTTTTTACAGTGTAGATAAAAATTATACTGGAACCAAGCTCAGAGGTGCAGGACTAGGACTAAGTATAGTTAAAAGGGCTTTATTAGCCCATAATGCTCATATTGAAGTAGAATCAATACCAGGTGAGCGCACAGCATTTATGATTTATTTAGATAATAAATTTAAGGCAACAAAAGAAGATTAATCTCTATTGAGTAAAGACTGAGTCGCTGCAAGAATAGTAGTGCCAAATAATTGCTCGGTAGTTGCTGTTTTAGGAATGATGGCAATAGAACGTGATAAGCCCATCATTAAATGACCATAAACATTAAGTTTTCCCACATGTTCAAGAGCTTTTAACGTAATATGAGCGGAATCTAAATTAGGGAAAATAAGTACATCTGCTTGCTTTGGTTTACGTAGTAAAAGTGAGTCTGATTTTGCGGCGGCGGCGTCGGCATCGATGGCAACATCAAATTGAACTTCACCAAAACATTCAATAGGCCATTCAAACTCTGCTGTGCGTTGGCGAATGAAGCTCGTAGCAGCTTGCATTTTTTTAGATGACTCAGTAGGGTATGAACCTTGATTTGAATGTGAGAGTAAGGCCACTTTAGCTTTTTCTTCGAGGAAGTGATGTGCCATTTTACCGACTTCTTCGGTCATCATAATTAAATCTTCAACACTAGGATCAGGAATTACATTAGCATCAGATAAGAACAAGAGGCCTTGTTTATTAATATCTGCAATACTTTTACCCTCGAGGATATTAAGTGCAAAAATATTATTATGCTTATTAGTAGGCTTAATCATGAGCTGGGCAGATCGACTCATACTAGCATTACCTAGTATATTTCCACCAACAACAAGATCAGCTGCACCATACTGTACCATTAAGCAGGCAAAGTTTTGTGGTTTAGCGACCGTTTCCATAAGATTGCTTATGGGTCTATTTCTAAATCTTTCAGACCTTTCAAAGTATTGAGCAAACAGAGATAAATCTTCTGCATTTTTAGGGTTAATGAGACGTAAAAACTGGAGAGATATATTATGCTCTTTTGCTAAGTCTTTAATTTTTTGTACATCCCCAAATAGAATTGGAGCCGCAATTTCTTGTTTTACAAGCTCTTGAGCGACAAGTAATACTCGCAAGTCTTCTCCTTCAGAAAAAATAACCCTGCGGGGATGGTTTTTGATGCGAATAATTTGTTTATTAACAAAAGGAGTTGTCTGCATAATAATTTAAAGAGCTATGATTATGAATAAAAGGCACAAGAATACAATTTATTTTTAGTTTTTTCAAAAGAAAGAGGTTGATTTATTATATTCGATAGATATGGTTATTGTTAATAAATATTACAGTTTTTGCAATGAATATTCTAAAAATAGCTTTTTTCTCCATCATTTTCTTAGCTTCTCTGGCTACAATTTACTTCTTAAATAGTTATAAATTAGATTTAGAGGTAACGCTTGCTAATTTAGAGACTACTTCAAAAAATAATATGAAGTTAGCAGACAATAAGAGTCAGTTAGAAACTCAAAACGCGGAACTTGAGGTAAGTATTGCTGATATTAAAGTAGATGAAAAGCTGACTTTAGAAAAAATTACTGATGTGAATGCTCAGTTTGCTGGTACAAGTGCTGAGTTGAAAGCTTTGATAGCTAAGACTAAGGCTGAACAGCCTCAAGCTAAGAGTATTTTGGATCAACTAGCTGAATATGAAGCCAATAGTAGTAAAATAAATAAATTGAAAAGATACTCTAGTCAAATTAAAGATTTAAATGAAGAACTTCAAGAAGCTCAAGCTAAAGCAGCTACAGCAACAGCAGTTAATCAAAGTTTGGCCGCAGTTAATGAAACGAATGAACTTATCATCAATTTATTCAAAACCTCAACCGTGCAGGATAATTTTAAAGCTCAAATTACAGAAATTGTTCCTAACTGGAAGGTGGTTTTATTAGATGCTGGGTTTCATGAAGACAGATTGTCACCCGACACTAAACTAGTAGTAGTTAGAGATGGTAAAAAAATAGCAGATTTAATTGTATCTAGAGTTACAAAAGACAAATCTGTAGCTTCCGTAGAAAAGTATTACACAGTAATCAATGAATTGGGCGAAGAGCAAGAGGCTCAAATTAGCATAGGAGATAAAGTAGTAGGAGCCAGCTCTGAAGACGCAGCTTAATTAAAAAAGATTTATGATGAAAACAATAACTTTAACCATGGCTATTATCGCTATTTTAGCGGTTGTGGCTTCAGGCGTATTTTTTAAATTATTTGCTGATAATGCTGAAGCAAAAAAAGCGCAGCTAATAAAAGAGCAAGTAAAAAGTAAAACTTTAACCAAATCTATTGATAAGCTTGAAGACGCTCAAGCAGATTTAGAAAAAGAAGAAGAGCAAGCTAATAGATCTTTATCAAACACAAAAGGTCAACTTGCTAAAGCTCAAGAAAATTTAAAAGATAAGGAGAAAGAGTTAAAAGAGCAGCAAATTGTTTTTGAAGACTTTTCTAAAAATAGTGCTGCTAAAGAATCTGAACTCGCGAGACTTAATGAAGACTTTAAAGATTTAAAAGATGAATTAGAAGACTCATCACTCAACTTAAGTGGATTAGACGCTAAAATCACAAAAATGGAAATCAATATTGACGACTTAGATGATCAAATAGATGCAAGAAATCAACAGCTTGCAGAATTAGATGTTGTGAAGTCGGAACTAAAAGATAAATATACTAAGCTCAATACAGAAAAACTTGAAATTATTAACTCATTTGATGCTTCGACTATTGAATTGAGACTCAACAGTTTTGATTTAAACTGGGGGTTAGCAACGTTGACGGCTAAAAAATTAACAGGCTTAAAAGTCGGTGATGTGTTAGCTGTAGATTTAGGAACAGGAGATAGCTTAGGTATTAAACGTTCTTTTATTTTAAGAGTTAGCACTATAGATAATAATAATGTTGTTGCTCAATTTGTTACGGAAGATGCATCCTTAAAACAAAGTTTAGCTATAGGTCAAAAAGCGTCATTGATTAAAATTTAATCGTTATTTGACAGTTGAAAAAACATACTTGGCACGAAGTACTAGACCAAGATCAGGTCATGTATTATGAAGCGACTCACCATGCCGGAGCTTGGAAATTACGCACGACTTTAAAAGAGGATGAGGATTGGACTTACCATGATACCATCTCTAAAGAAAATTTATTAAAGCTTCGTGAAATCCTATGGAATAAATATCAGCGAGGCCGTGGGTCTCATGCTATTATAGCCAAGTTAGATAAGCAAATAGCCAAATTAGATTAAGTTACCCATAATGACTTAGTTGACATTTGTCAGCTTATTTTGCAAGCTCCCACCTATGAGCAAGGATTGGCAACAACAAGATTTAGACTATTGTTGGCATCCTTTTACTCAACAACAAGAATGGGCTCAACAATCTGACCAAATCCTTAGCATAGAAAGCGGTCAAGGGGTATGGCTTACCGATCATCAAGGTCAAAGTTATATTGACGGTAATGCTTCTATTTGGACCAATATACATGGTCATTCACATCCAGTAATTAATGCTGCCATTTCTAAGCAACTTGGCGCTATATCTCACAGTTCTTACCTTGGTTTTGCTCACCCTCTTGCCTCGCAATTAGCTGCAGAACTTGTCGAATTAGTTAGTGATACTGATTTAAAAAGAGTTTTTTATTCAGATGACGGTTCTACAGCCATTGAATGCGCTATGAAGATGGAGTTGCAATATCGTGTGCAGAATCAGCAAAAAGACAAAACAGAGTTCATCGCTTTTGACCAGGCTTATCATGGAGACACTATGGGGGCTGCGGGTTTAGGGGGCGTGTCTTTGTTTCATGAAAAAATAAGCCATAAAGGTGTCTTATGTCATCATGTACAAAATTTAGAGAGCTTACAGCACTTGAGCCCAGAGGTATTAAATAGAGTGTGTGCCGTGGTTATAGAGCCGCTCATCCAAGGCGTGAATCAAATGCGCCCATGGCCAAAAGGAATGCTCAAAGAATTACGAGCATGGTGCGATGAGCACGATATACATCTCATTCTTGATGAGGTCATGACTGGTTTTGGGCGAACAGGAGTTATGTTTGCCTATCAGCAAGAGGGTATTTCTCCAGATTATATTTGTTTGGCCAAGGGACTTACTGGTGGTTACCTGCCGATGGCTGCAACACTCACGACAGAAAAGATTTATCAGGTATTCTTAGGTGATTTTTCTGAAAATAAAACTTTTTATTATGGTCATAGTTATACGGCTAACCCATTAGGCTGTGCTGCTGCTTTGGCTAATTTACAATTATTTAAGGAAGAACAAACCCTCGCCCAATTACCAGCTAAAATTCAAGTGTTAGCAGCTAGTTTAACTCAGCTCAAAGCAACGCACCCTCAAGTCTATGAAGTGAGGCAGTGTGGCATGATCAGCGGCATAGAGTTACGCCAATCTAATGGAGAGAAGTTCCCAGTATCTCAGCGAGTAGGGCATCATGTCTGTCTAGCGGCCAGAGAGCACCAACTACTCACACGCCCCATTTTAGATACTATCGTGTTTCTGCCGCCACTCTGCGTCACAGAATCAGAAATAGAGCAATCTATACAGGCAATATCCAAGGCTATTGACCAAGTGCTGTCTGGTGCTTAAGTGATGGCTTAGGTGTGCCAAAAAGCGTAGGTAAATAACCTCCAGCGATAGTTAACAGGCAGCCAACTGGCCACATCCACACATCGGCAAACAAAGGAGTGAGTTTTTGAGTTTCGCCGTTCCAATCAAGAGTGGGTAATTTACCCAAGATATGACCAATACTTCCTGAATTGATAAAATCAAGGCTCGCAATCAAGGCGTAGATGTCAGTTCTCAAAATAGCAGTGAGGCATAAGCTCACCACAACCCCAAGAATCAAACCTAGCTTGTTACACTTACCTAGAATAGCCACGAGAAAGATGCCGAGCATAGGCCCCATCGTATAACTAGTTAAGCCAAAGGCGAGAGGGAGTATGCTGATTTTGTCTTGAGCCGCAAAGAGCAGGTACGTGAACCCAGAGAGTAATACTCCCCAAATCACTACCATGATTTTAGATTTTAAAAGGTAAGCTTTTTGCTGCTCATCAGTTTCCAGTGGAGCTTTAGAAATAATAGATAGAGAGGTTTGACTGAGCGCTGCTAAAATTGAATCTAAACTTGAGATAGCGGCTGCAAATACGCCAGCGAGAATCAGCCCCCGTACTCCATTGGGTAGATTAGTTACAATCCAGGTAGGGAAAACATAATCATTACTTTTGTTAAAAAGTAGGTTTTGCCATTCTGCAGGAGGGAACTCTTTGTAATAAACAAATAGAGCGGCACCTACAAGTAGCATAAGCATCGTGAGCAATTGACCAACACTACTAAATATAATCGCTTTACGTGCGTCACTAGGGTTTTTACAGCAGAAAATACGTTGCGCATTGAGCTGATCTACACCAAAAGCAGATAGATTTTGAAAAGGCACAGCGAGTATAGCCACCCACAAGGTGAATTTCAAATTAGCTTCAAAGCGTGTGTCAAAAATTTGGAATTTCCCCGCTTCACCAGCAGTCGCGACAAAATCAGCCCAGCCACCATTGAGTTGAGAAATAATGACAAATAGAGCGACTAATCCTCCCACAGTAAATAAGAAGAATTGCATCACATCCGTCCAAATAACAGTACGCATACCTCCTAAGCAAGTCCAAGCAATCGCAAATAAGCCTATGATGAGAATACATACGCCCATAGGCATTCCTGTAATGATAGTAAGCGGTAATGCAGCGACCAAAACCCTAACACTCTGTCCTAAGATACTGCCTAAACTAAAGAGTATAGTTGCAAGTACTTTGACCCATTTGCCTAATTGTTGCCCCATAAAATCATAGGGACTGTAACAGTTTTTGCTGTAAAAGAATTTCACAAAAAAGACACCTACTAAAACCCGCGCCAAAATAGAGCCTATACCCCATTGTAAATAGGTGAAATTACCATTCATCGCGTAGACAATCCCTGGAACTCCAATAAAAGTAACGCCACTAATTTCAGTCGCTATAATAGATCCAGACACCGCTTGCCACGGTAACGTTCTACCACCTAGAAAAAAGTCGTCAATAGTGGCTTGCTTGCCTTTGAGTAAATGTCCAACCCAAGTGGTAAGTAGTAAATAACCGCCAATAATACACCAATCTAAAGCGGAAAATAAGTCATTAGGCATCATGATATAAAGTAGATTAAAAAGGTTATAAAAACTGATACTTATGCAAGAGCATAGACTGAGCTAAAGCAATGAAAAATATTGTTGTTTTATGTGACCTGTGCTAGAAACAGACCCTTCCTAAATCACCCTATGAGCCACTCACCTATTAAATTTAGTCCTATTGAGGATGTTATTGCTGATCTTAAACTCGGTAAATTAGTCATGGTGGCTGATGATGAGCAACGCGAGAATGAAGTCGATCTTATTGGAGCTGCTAATGCGTTAACGGCAACACAGGTTAATTTCATTGTTAAAGAAGCAAGAGGTCTTATCTGTGTACCTTTAGAAGAAGATAGAGCGCAGCAGCTACATCTACCCATGATGAGCCAGAATAATACCGAGCGCCACCAAACAGCATTTACTATATCTGTAGATGCCGCAGAAGGTATCACCACAGGTATTTCAGCACAGGATAGAGCCGTAACTATTAATTTACTAGCTGACCCTAAAGCGACGTTTAAAGACTTTGTGCAGCCTGGACATATTTTCCCCTTACAAGCTGTACCAGGAGGCGTTTTGCAGCGTGCAGGTCATACAGAGGCGGCTGTTGATTTGATGAAACTAGCAGGTATTGAGCCAGTAGGTGTTATTTGTGAAATTCTCGGTGATGATGGTGAAATGGCACGTGTAGGAGAGCTAGGTGAGTATCAAGACAAGCACCAACTCAAAGCTTGTCACATCACAGACCTCATCAACTACCGCAGAAGAAGCGAAAAACTCATCCACTGTTCGCAAGAATTTAGCTTACAAACAGCCCATGGTGAGTTCTCTGCCAAAGTCTACGAAGTAGAAATCGACAATGTGCAACACTTAGTCCTTAGCAAAGGAGACATAGATCCAACAGCGATCACACTGGTGCGTGTGCATAATGAATCGACGATTACCGATGTGTTTTCAAACGATACTGAAATAGACAGAGCTTTAGAGCTCATCTCTCAAGAAGGGGGAGTGCTCCTCTACTTGCGCCAAGAGCAACTCAGTATCAATCTCAGTTCAGTGCTTCCAGCAGAGAATACAGCTCCACCATCTAAAGATTTACGTTACTACGGTATTGGGGCGCAAATTCTCTATGATTTAGGTGTGCGTAAAATAGAATTACTCACGAGCCACCCTAAAAAAGTCATCGGCTTAGAAGGTTACGGCCTAGAAATTGTCTCGCAAAGGAAATTTTAAAAAGAACTTGCTAAACGAGTGAAATCCACTACAAATATCACACCTTAATTTTAAAGGGTCTGTAGCTCAGCGGTTAGAGCAGGGGACTCATAATCCCTTGGTCGTGGGTTCGAACCCCACCGGACCCACCATAAGTCATTCAGTCATACAACTGAATTAAAAGTTGATTCAACTGATTTTAAATGGTTTTTTAGTTGATTTTTTAGCCATTGTATCAATAATTTGCGCATGTCTGATTATTCAAAACCTTTAGAAGGAAAAGTAGCCGTTGTTTTTGGTGTCGCTAACCGTCGTAGTATTGCATGGGCTATTGCTCAAGCTTGGAAAGACGCAGGAGCCACTCTTATTTTTAACTACCAAGGAGAAAGACTCAAAGATAAAGTAGGTGACCTAGTCGAAGCTTTTGGCGAAGACACACCACTCTATCCATGTGACGTCACTTCTGATGCAGAAATTGACGCTTTCTTTGACAAGGTCAAAACACACACAGACAAAATCGACCTCATGCTCCATTCAGTAGCCTTTGCTCCTAAAGAAGCTCTCGAAAACGAATTTGTAAGCACCGAGCGCGAAGCGTTCAGAATCGCTCACGATATCAGCGCCTACTCACTCGTAGCTCTCTCTCAACGTGCAGCCCCAATGATGACCGAAGGTGGTAGTATCATCGCCATGAGTTACTACGGAGCAGAAAAAGTCGTGCCTAACTACAACGTCATGGGTGTAGCCAAAGCCGCTCTCGAAGCCTCAACACGTTACCTCGCCTCAGATTTAGGTAAGCTCAATATCCGTGTTAACTGTATCAGTGCAGGTCCAGTGCAAACTCTAGCCGCACGTGGTATCTCAGGTTTCAGCGCAATGATCAAACATTACGAAGCCAACGCCCCACTAGGTCGTTCATGTAGCCTAGAAGAGCTAGGTGGCACAGGCGTGTTTTTAGCCAGTGATGCCTCAGGAGCGATTACAGGGCAAGTCCTATACGTTGATGGGGGCTACCAGATCATGGGCATGTAAAAATAAGGGACTAAGAGGGTTCTTTTGGCGATAATAGCCACTTGATGAAACTTTCGCAGTGCTCAGCTATGTCTAATAGCCTGCGCGCTACGATTTCATCAAGCAACTATTCTCATCCAAAACTCCACCTATTCGCCCACTTATTTTAAATATAAGTATAGCTCACTGTTTTGCAGATAAACTAACTCTTATCAACTGCCGTGATGCTCGTGTATGTCTGAATACACTGCGCGTCACGTTTGATTTCGAGCTACTTTCTCAAGCAAAAAAGCGAGCGCTCTATCTTATATTTTAATTAGTTCAATTAAGCCTGCTTGTTCATTCAAGTGGGCTTTTTCATTCAAGCGGGCTTTTTCTGTGTTTTTTGTGAGTTCTGTGGTTCTTTTTAATAAAGCTAATTTTGTGCTTAGCTCATTTTTAACTCTTAATTTTAACTATCCATTAATACCGCCTTGCATTTTTTTGAGGATGCGTTGGTTGAATTCGTCTGCCATGTCGTAGCCGACGTCGCGTAGTTGGTGTTCGAGGGCGGCGACTGCGACAATGCGGGTGGTGTCGCGTCCAGGGGCGACGGGAATTTCCATGAGAGGGACGTCCATGCCTAGCATTTCAAATGTTTCGCGGCGGATGCCGAGGCGGTCTACGTTGTTGAGGTCTTGCTGTGGCTTGAGGTTGACTATGAGGTCGAGTTTGGCCTCGTTGCGGATACTGCTCAGACCAAAAATATTAGCGACATTGATAATACCAATACCTCGCATTTCAAGAATGCCTTTGGTAAGTTCATTGGATTTGGCGATGAGTTCACCGTTAATTTTGTGAACGTTAACGATGTCATCTGAGATGAGGGCGCCGCCACGCTCGAGTAGACCTATAGCAGTTTCACTCTTACCTGTACCACTAGCTCCCATGATAAGGATGCCTGTGCCTTGATATTCAACCATACAGCCATGAATGGACATGCTAGGTGCAAATAGGTGCTCGAGTCTTAAACTGGCTAAATTAAGGAATTCTGGGGTTCTAATATCTGAGTAGATAATAGGGACTTTGGCAAAATCGTTGTCAGCGAGTGCGATGAGTTCATCGCTGAGCTCATTGTCTTTGGTGACGATGATACCAGGGATGTCTTTGTTGCAGAGCTCGGCAAATTTAGAAGCCGCTTCTTTTTGTCCTAAATGTTCAAGGTAAGAGATTTCAGAGTTTCCCAATACTTGTAGTCTAAGGTAGGCAAAGTAGAGATAAAATCCTGACAGGGCTAAGCCTGGTCTGTTAACAGCTGGCTCTTTGATAGTTCTGTCAAAATACTTTTCCCCAGAGATGATTTCTAATTTGAGCTCTTCTTTTTCGTGCTCGTAGAAAGTACCAATAGATACTTCGCTGACTTCTCTAATTTTTTTGACAGGATTAATCATGATACTTGTTACTGGATAATGGATTAGTGATGCTGGATAACGAGCTTGTCTTGGCTATAACGGACTTTCGGCTCTTGCATGTAAGGGTCTTGTTCACTGCGGTAACCTAGGGCACAAGCTACTGTGGTTTGGAAACCTGAACCTTTGAGATCTAGTACATCATCATAAGCTTTTGGATCGATGCCCTCTAGTGGACAACTATCCACGCCAAGAGCTGCTGTGCTAGTGAGTAGTAAGCCTAAGGCGAGGTAAGCTTGGTGTTGAGACCAAGAGAGAAAGTCTGCAGGAGATTTGTGCTCAAGAAAGCCGTACATCATGTCTTTGTAGAACTGGAGCTCTTCTAGAGTTTTTGAGCGTTCTTGGCTCAGAGTCATCACCCAATCTTCGATAGCTTGTTTATCAAAGCTAGATTGTGAGGCTAAGACTACAAGGTGAGAGCAGTCCGTGATTTGTGGCTGATCCCATGAGTGAGCTTTGAGTTTTTCTAAGAGCTCTTGTTTACTAATGACGATGAATCTCCATGGTTGTAGACCAAATGAGGAAGGGGAGAGCTGTAAGCTTGAAATAATAGAATCTAAAGTAGTTTGATCAATGGTTTTAGTTGTATCAAATTGTTTAACAGCATAGCGCCATTGCAAGGCTTGGGTAAGTTCTGTTGTTGTCATTATCGCAGTTAAGTTAGGTGTTGTTTAGAGACTTAGAGGGAGTCTAGCCTCTGGGAAGCGTTTGAGGGTGAAGTTGATAGAGATAATATATTCATCTTCTGCATTATTGTGTCTAAGTTCCTCTATACCAAAAGAGCCAACCCAGTTCTTTAAGTTGAGATAAGCTCGTATTTCTTGAGAGCGTAAGGTTGAGGTTTCTAAATTCCAAAACTGGTTGTATTCTAAACCAAGAGCGCTACTGAAACGTTGGTAGTGACGCCAGTTTACACTATTAGCGTCACTGAGGATAGGGTGGTTTTTGAGTTGGTAGGACCCTATAGACGTTTTAGAAAAATCATTTAATAGGAAATTTACTTGGTTAGAGCTATAGAGGTAAGGTTCTGAATCCGCACCTAATGGAAAATGGCTATCACTGATAAAGCTAAGTGCTGATTTAGGTGTCCAGGCCATTTTATGGTACAGACCTGAATGCTTGAAGTTACTTTGATCATTATGCTCATACACATCCCAGTAAGTGTTACTGTTGAACCAGGTATGGTTTTGACTGCTTTTTTCGCTGTAACGTTTGGTGGTGAGGCTCTGTTCAACACCAAATCTGTAAATACCCCAATCCTTAAGGTTTTCCGTATTTTTATTTTGTGCTAGGTTTAAAGAAGGTGAATCAAGAATGTAATCATAACGATTAATTGGAGTGATTTGCGCAGATAAGTCATCAATTTTTAGCCAAGATACTTGTACATAAGGCTCGAGGTGGTGATATAGGCCTGCAAGTCCCCAGTGAGGTAAATCTAATTGGGTGTTTTGACCAGATAGGAATAAAGACGCTTTGATAGTGGTATGGACTATATTTTGATAGTCAGATTGATCTGATCCAGCACTACTATCAGCAGATGAATACTGGTTAAAGCCCCAGCCTAAAGTGGGTGTGATCGCAGCTAGATTAGAAATTTTGAACGGACGGGATAGTTGATGAAAGGTATGAATTTTTTGGTACTCATTATCTACGAGTAAATCACGAATAATAGCAGCACGTGCGGCACTCGTGCCTGGGGCTATGAGCTCTGCAAAAAGCGAGTCAGTAGTCGCATCAGAGCTTTGTTCCTCATAAATGCCTACGCTGGCGCTACCTTCATAATAAATATTGTCGAATAATGATAAATTTAGATTATCTAGGGCTCCATCAAGGTTTGCTAAGTTTGTAGCGGATTTAGACCAGTTCAGTTCAGGTAAGCGCTGAGTGGTTTGAAAGAGGCCTTGGTCGCTCCATGTAGTATTGATGCTGATATCACCCCATGTTGGATTGAGGTAAATAAATTCTAAGAGATTTTGATTCTCTGGATAATCTTGGTATTTGTCCTCAAAGAAATCTTCTAGTACTCTATCATCACTTAGGAAGTTAAGTTGAGCTGTAATTCGGGTTTGGTCATTAGTGAATTCGTCAACCTTATTATAATCAGGAGTATTGAGGTAATTAAAGCTTACAGCATAGCGCTCACTATCAATGTTATCTATTTGATTGCTGCCGCGAACCTCTTGACTCTCTGCATCGTTAATCCCAAACAGATGTAAGTGAGGCGTGGTCGCGTCCTGTACGTTTTGATTGAGAGGCTTGATGAGCAGGCCTGCTCCAACACCACGCTTAGAATACAGTGAAAGTTGAGGTTGTATGAGGATGTCAGTATGCTGATCTTGTCCTGAGAGTTTATCTAGAGTGAACCCAAAATCTTGGTAGAGTTCATAACCTAGAGCTGAGCTTGATCTAGGGCTTAGATGGTAGCCTAGTTCAGGGTGTATAGATTGTGGAAAATAAGGCAGTTTAAAAACGGGTGTGTTTTTTGTGGTGACGGTTAAGCCTTTGAATACAAGGTACCCAGGTTCAGGTTGAGGGTAAAAAGTCGTTTTTTTACTTTTCATCCAAAAGGCAGGAGTCTGGCTATCGTCGGTGGTTACAGCAAACTGCTCTGCGGTGTAAATAGGTTTGAGAGCATCACTACTATCCACATAGAGTTTGTCAGCTTTCATTAATAGCTGCCCATAACGCCCCTTGGTAGAGCTTAAATTAAATTGTTTGTTTTTATAATAGTAAGTGAGTTCTTCGCAATGGTGCAGCCCTTCTTGAAAAAATAGACTCACATTACCTTTAAAATAAACTTGGCTCTGTGCGGTGTTGATTTTGGCGTAATCAGCAAAGATAGAAGCCCCTGTATCTGTCTTAATTCTGACATTATTTTTATAAATAATTTCTTGAGACTTGGCTAGGTAGACGACCTCACCTTGATTCGAAATATCAAGAGAAGAAGGAGGTGTTAAAAACAAATTAGCCTGTAGGTAACTCCAGCTTAAACTAAGCCATAAAAAACAGTGAAACCAAAAAGAGCGTGATATCATGGGAAACTAAAGAAAAGAGCTAAGATATAAAATTATAGTGGGTAGGGTGTTCCTGCTTCTGGAGTGATAATGGTCGAGTTAGGTAAATCTTTTTTGAGCTCTTTTTCAAACCAAGCAGAGGCATCTAAATCACCATGTACGAGTAAGACCTGTTTAGGAGCTAAATCAACTATCCATTGTTTTAATGAATCCCTTTCACAATGTCCACTAAAATCAAAAGCTTCAATTTGGCAAAGGCGCGCGACTCTAGGTCTGCCTGTACCAAGGGACACACTTTCTTTTAATGGTGTTTGCTGAATGGCATAGCCAGGAGTTTCTGGGTCGCAATAACCGACAAAAAAGAGGCCGTTTTTACTATTGGGTAAGAGTGATTCAGCAAGCTGATTAGAGAGAGTTTTAGGTACCATCATACCGCTAGACATCACATAGATATGACCAGGCTGTGTGACCAAAGGCTCACGCTTGCGGCTTCGTTTGTGTCGAGGAGTGCCCTTGATATTATGAGCTTCGAGCAAAGAGAATTCAGGGTATTTGCGTGGAGTAGAGTCCGCTAACTCATCAAAAATACGAGTCATTTTAGTACTAAGCCCACCAATTTTAACGGGTGCTTTTTGTAGTAAACCTGATTCAAAGAAGTTATGCAACATCATAAGAACTTCTTGAGTTTTACCCATGGCAAACACAGGAATGAGCACAGCACCACCTAGATTGAGACTGCGTTGAATAGCTTGAGAGAGACGTTTTTCCTCTCGTTCTCTAGTGTAGTTAGGGTTACGAGGACTGGCTCCACGTGTGGTTTCAACAATGAGAGTATCAATATCTTTTAATGCTTCGATAGCCTTAGGGTCGCTGATGCTGCACTTAGGAATGAGGGTTTGGTCTTCGAGTTGAATATCTCCAGAATAAAGAATCTTTTTGTTAGGAGTCTCAATGAGCACGCAGGCAGAACCGAGTAAATGACCCGCATCATAGAAAGTGAGTTTGCAGTCTGGATAGTCTGATACTTTGAAAGTCTTATTGTACTTCACTGGATGCAGTTGATCCATAGCAATATCAATCTCCTCGTGGGTGAAGAGAGGGTATTCTGTAATACCTAACTCAAGACGCTGACTGGTCATCACATTGACCGAGTTATGTAATAGCGCCTCACCTAATTTCATGGTGGCATTAGTGAGGTATGCTTCAATTTTGGGGTATTGTTGGAGCAAGTAAGGTAGAGTTCCGATGTGGTCTAAATGAGAGTGAGAAACGACCGCTGCATCTACGGGTAGAGAGTTGAGCAATTTGTAATTAGGCATCGCCTCGCCGCCATATTGCTTAGGGTGCATGCCCGCATCGAGGACGAGTCCATTTTTTTTATCACCAATCCAATAAGAATTAGCTCCAATTTCTTGTTCGCGGGTTAATCTTAAAAAGGTATCCATCATAATAACCCTTTTAGATAAACATGTATTTCTAGAAAATGAAAGCTTTAGACTTTAATTTCCAATGATTCTCGTGAGCCCTTGAATATAACTAGAGTCGCTATTAAAGAGCTCGTAACCAATAGCATTTTTTCGGCACCAAGCTTTGAGCTGTTTGAGGTGCTGTTCTACGTTTTTTTGGTAGAGTGCTTGGCGCTTATTCTTGTTGCCTTGCAATTGGTAGTAGTCATCACTAAGAGGGTTTTTAAGTGAGAGGTTTTGCTGTGTTGGTAATTGTAATTCACTAGGGTCGAGTACTTGGAGTAGTGCTATGTCATGCTTAAGCTTGAGATGCTTAAATGTTTCACTCATTTCTTCAGGGTGGTGCTGATAGAAATCTGAAATCCACAGAATAAAACTCGAAGACCTCAGGCGCTTGCTAAGCTCTTTGCTGTATTGAGTTAATGGGATTTTTTCAGTTGAGCTGGGTTTGTCTAGACTGGCATTGAGAGCATTGACAATACCATTCATACTTTTGGAAAAAGGTATGAATTGCTGGTGCTCTAATGATGAGTCAGCTTGACTCTGGTAAGGGCTATTGATGAATTGCCATGCTAATGCATATTTTTGCTGAGAAGCATACAGAGCAATAGAGGCGGCTATGTGTGCGGCGAATTCTCGTTTGGAATAGAATTGACTACCATAATCCATGCTGGCGGATAAATCCATGACAATAACCAGCTGTCTTTCGCGCTCTTCTTCAAAAGTTTTGACATAAACTTTTTGGTGGCGAGCTGTCGTCTTCCAGTCAATAAATCTGACTTCATCACCTGGTTGGTATTCTCTAAAATCAGCAAACTCTAGGCCTTGCCCCTTGATGCGAGTTTGGGTATTGCCGGTGAGGTTTTTGGCTAAAATTTGATGTGAGCGTAGTTTTAATCGCTGAGCTTTTTGTAAAAGCTGTTGAGCATTTAACTCTTCCTCACTCATCATAAGTCAATAGATTAAGGTAGTTGAATCTTGCTAAGTAAACTATTGATAATTTGATCAGCAGTAACATCCTGCGCCTCAGCTTCGTAAGAAAGTAAAATACGGTGGCGTAAGATGCGATGCGCGAGCTTTTTGATGTCTTGTGGGATGACGTAGTCACGACCCTCTAGGTAAGCCAGAGCTTTGGCGCTTAGTGCTAATTGAATAGAAGCACGAGGCGAGGCTCCTGCGCGTACGAGTTGACCTAATTCAGGGCTGACTTTGCCCATATCACGAGTGGCCTGCACCAATTGTACGATGTATTGGTTGAGATTTTTATCAATATGAACGCTATCAACGGCCTTACGACTTTCTTGCAGTTGTTCGACACTCACTACAGGCTGAACTTGTGCTGGAGGCGCCGAAGTTGCCATTTTTTCAAGAATCACCATCTCTTCTTCTAAGCTTGGGTAATTAATAATAATCTTGAAGAGGAAGCGGTCAAGCTGAGCTTCCGGTAAAGGGTAGGTGCCTTCTTGGTCAATAGGGTTTTGTGTGGCTAGTACGAGAAAAGGTCTAGGTAACTGGTGGGTCACATCACCTAGTGTGACTTGCTTTTCTTGCATCGCTTCGAGAAGAGCCGATTGCACCTTGGCTGGGGCACGGTTAATCTCATCAGCGAGAATAAACTGATTAAAGATAGGTCCTAATTTAGGCTCAAAGGTGTGCTTTTCTGGATGGTAAATCAACGTGCCGATAAGGTCTGCTGGTAATAAATCAGGCGTGAACTGTAAACGTGAAAAGCTCACAGATAAACATTCGGACAAGGTTTTAATCGCGAGTGTTTTGGCTAACCCAGGAGCCCCTTCTAGGAGCACATGACCTTGGGTAAGTAGGCTAAGTAAGAGGGAATCAACTAACTCTTCTTGGCCGATAAGGACTTTAGACATTTCTTGTCTAATGAGTTGTGGCCAGCTTTCTGTTGAGGTGGTATTCATAGGGCTTAAAACGTTTGAATAAGTAATTACCGATTAAAAGGGCATTAATTGTTCATGTTCTTAGCTTTTTACAGCCTCTAAGTAAATTTATTTTTTAAGAAATCAATGGTTTCTTTGAATCCTTCTTCATCTTGAATCCTCGCATTTACTGACTTACAAGCATGGATAATAGTGCCGTGATCACGATTAAATTCGTGCCCAATTTCATGTAGAGAGGAATTCGTTAGATCACGAGTTAAATACATCGCAACGTGCCTAGGTAGAGTTAACTGTGATGTGCGACGCTTGCCAACTAAGTCTTCAAAATTTACATTGTAGTAATTCGCAATAGTTTTTTGAATGGTTTTGGCGCTGAGTTTGAGTTGAGTTTTTTCTTGTTGGAAACAGTCTTGTAAGAGGTTTTTTACGGTCTCAACACTAAAGTCTTGATTAGGCTGTAGAGAAACGTAAATGAGTAGTTTGTTGATAGCTCCCATTAAGTTGCGCACATCGCTTTTTATTTCGGTGGCAATCAGTTCAAGACAAGAGCGGTCAATATAGTGTTTGGTATTTGATAAGTGTTTATCTAATATCGCCAAACGGGTTTCATAAGAAGGGGCTTCAATTTGCACACATAAACCAGCACTGAGTCTGGAAACTAAACGTGGAGAAAGCTGTTTGAGGTCATGGATGCTCACATCAGAACTAACAATGATTTGTGCCTGTGAATTAATCAATGCTTCAAAGGTGTGAAAAAATTCATCCTGAGTCTTTGTCTTATTAGCTAAAAATTGAATATCATCAATAAGTAAGACATCTAAGTTGCGGTAACGGTTACGCAGATTATCCAATTGATTATTCTGGATGGCTTGCACGTAGTCATTGGTGAAGTTTTCAGCAGAGGTATAGAGAACTTTAGCATTAAGGTCTTGCTCGAGTAGCTCTAAGCCTATGGCTTGCATTAGATGTGTTTTACCTAGACCTGAATTACCATAAATGAAAAACGGATTATAAGTGAGAGTTTCTTCTTGAAGAATGGCAGTGGCGGCGGCAAAAGCAAAATTATTGTGATCACTAACCACAAAACGTTCAAAATTATGCGCAGGGTTCAGACCACAACGCTTAATTTTAGCTGTTTTTTTCTTAGTTAAAAGTTCAGCTTGCTCGGCTATATCATTGGTGTTGATTGTGTCTACTTGCTTAGTTTTAGAGGCTCTAGGAGATGAGGTTGTTGCAGATTGTGACGCCTTAGCATGCGTCTTTTCAGACTCCTTTAAGTGGTCTTTAATAAAGTCTTGAATTTTAAATTGAATATCAAATTCTTGATGCTCACTACAGGCTAGAGGCAGAATAGCTTTTAATTCATCTAGATAATTGGCTTCAATCCAAGCAATAGACATATCATCGGGCACTTGCATGAGACAAGTTTGATGATAAAAATCAACATTGATATGGGTAAACCAGCGTTGAAATTCATTTGCCCCAATTTGATTTTTAAAAGTTTCAATGACTTGAGTCCACGATTCTTGAGAGATAGAAGCAGAAGGGTGGGAGAGTTGTAAAATCATGAATAAAAATCGGAATATAAAAAATGAACCAAAGCGCGATATGCACTAAGTCGAGACACTAGTTATTAACGATTTTGTAACATAAAACTAGATTAAAATTTATAGTCATATCAAAGATTTTTTTTTAGGCTATTTTCACTAGTGTTTCACAGCTTATTTTTTTTTCTAGTTGTAGTAGTTTTGATTATTTTGGGGAGATACTTAAGAATAGTTAATAGTGTTCTGTAGGCACCCTTTTTTTCTATAGGTTTTTCTTATTTTTTAGTGTTTTTTTAGTCACTAACTAACTCATTTTTAACTGCGTATATGAGTTTTTAAAAGTATCTTTTAAAAAGGTTTATATCCTTATTTAAAGAGACTTGAGCGTATCTTATTAAGAATTCTTAACTATTAATTCCAGCCTTCATTGCAAAACGGGAGTTTGCCTTGGCTAATTTTTACATAATTTGTTTTTCCGTAAGCTCCGATGAGCTTATTATTGAAATATTTTTCCCAAGTAGAACTCATGTTTTTTGCTGTATAACAACCCCAGCTTGTAGACTTAGTATCACGCCTAATTCTATTGGATAAAAGCAGCTTAAAATCACTAGGATGTAACCAGCAGGCAGAGCCCATCATCACGGTGGTGCTGTAGTCAAATAAAAAGGCATGTTGGTCGGAGTGACCAAAGTAATCAAAAGTATCAATTCCATGCTTAGGAAAGGCATTAAAAGCATAGCTAAATTGATACTTATTTTTAAACCAAACTAAGTCCACTTTTAATGATTTTGCGATTTGTTCAACTTTGTCAACCAGATTAAAGCCTTCTTCTTTAGATCTAAGCTCATACGCAGGGTGATAAGCTAGCCACGTAATTTTTTGTTGGTTATTTTTTTTGCGTATGACTTTTGTTTGGAGTTTTGCGGCATCGACAAAATTAGCCCAGTAGTAATCATGCCTATCTTTTTTATATCGATATTTTTCTGAATTAACCAGACTTGGTCCACCAATAACAATTAATGATTCTCCAGCTAATGCCATAGAGAAAACAGATAGAATAAAGATAAATAAACGCATAAGTATAGGAGTGAGTATCAGTAATAGCTTATTTGTTGAGTTTGTCCAAGTGATAAAATCGGCTGCGATAACCTGCTTTGATGATTTCAAAAGCGATAGTTAAAGAGTGAGCGACGCCGCGGTTAGAAATTTTCTGAGTACCAGCAAGGCGTTGACGTTCACGTACAGGGATGCTTTTTATAGAGCTTTTTAGATGGGCAGCTTTTATTTGAGCCTCGATGGTCCACCCCCAGACCCATTCTTGCAAGCTCATGCATTCAAATAGGGAGCGATCAATAAGGCGAGTTGGTCCCAAATCAGACCAAGGGTAGAGGCTAAGGATACTAGCCCATAGCCCAAGAATGATATTACCGATTTTTTGTTGTAGAGATAATTGACACCAACCACGAGGGGTAAACAGTCTTTGACCAATGACAAAATCATAACCTTGCTCATATTGTTCAGCTAGGCGGATTAAATCTTGAGGTGAGCTAGCTCCATCTGCTGCTGCAAATAAGTAAGCTTTGACCGTTTTATTTTTATCTTTGTCGTTTCTAACGGCTTCAATTGCAGCCATGCAGCCATGACCATAACCCTTGGTTGGGGTGCTTCCTACGAGGCATTGATACTGCCTGGCTATAGCGTCGCTCTCATCAGTAGAGCAGTTTAGCCCTATAGCTATGATAAAGCGCTCGTCCAGCTCAGCTTGGTATTCTTTAAGGAGTAGAGGTAAGCATTCGGCTTCATTATACACAGGTATGATGATGGCGTAGCGGGTTGGGGCTAATTCTGGGGTTGGGAGCGACATGAAGCAAAGTTATGAAATGAATTAAGACTTTTGTTTGCTCTCAGCCATTTGAGTGAGTGAAGCAGGCAAGGTATCAAAGATGATGCTTCTATCCATGTCTTTTTTAGCTGCTGCTTTTTCACTCATATCATAACGTCCAAAACTTAGTACACCAGTAGGGCACTGCTGGACACAAGCAGAGCAACGCACGCATTGTGGATCTTCCATAGGAAGTCCTTTATTGGCAAAGTTCATAATATCAATACCTTGATGGCAAACTGAGGTACAGACATTACAAGAGATACATTTCTTCTTATCCGCAAAAATAGCAAACTTGCCAAAGCGTGAATAAATGTGCATCAGCGAAGCAAGAGGACAGGCAAAACGACACCAAACCCTGCCAGAAAAATGGAAATACAAGCCAACACCTAAAATGCCAGCCCAAAGTAAATCAACAAACCACACATAGCTCCATGCCATGGCTTGGTCTCCACCATAAAAAATCCCATGAAATAAATCTTTGGCAAACGGAACATGTGCCCAAGCTAAAATTTTCAAAATCAGCAAAATAAACGAGAGAGCCAGGAAAATCTGACCGACCATATTCATTTTATTCCAAAAAGGACCATGGGGCATTTTGTGGCGTTGAGTGTCACCTAGTGTCTCAGCTAAAGCTCCACAGGAGCAAATCCAACCGCAGTAAGCGCCTTTACCCCAACGCATCACAATAAAAGGAATGATGACAAAAGTTTGAAACAGACTAATCCCTAGCCACCACCACATTGGTTCATTGGTGAATACATTCCAAAAGAATAGAGGCCAAGCTAGGATAATTCCAAAAGCTCTCCAGTATTCACGACCACTACCATAATCAACGATGGGAAATAGTGCATCTGCCAAGTATTTGGCGATGCCAGAATCAAAGGCGCCATTAAATCCAGCCCAAGGCAAGATAATATAAGGGAGTAAAAATAGAGGTATGAGCTGAAAGGCAGCTAGAACCAATGTCTGGCGTTTAATATAAGGAGTTTGCCTGCGTTGTATGCGTCGTATGCCAAATACGACAATAATAGCACAATACAGTAAGGAATACCAAAATCCAGGGTCGCCCACGACAAACTTCATGGTACCTAAAAAGTGTTCAGGGTTGTTAAAATTAGCACCCCAATTTGTCCATACTGTATCTAAACCATAGGGGAACACTCCTTTTTCTTGTGACCACTCAGCGATAGGTAGCCAAGTGCCACCTTTTTTCCATTGATAGATGAATGTCGCTATCGTAAGAGAGATAACCATAGTGAGCCAAAATTTGAGGTTTCGCTCACCTTGAATAGCGACTCCGCAACGACGGAAGAAGTCCAATGGAGCTTCACGGCCGATGAGGGTAAATACAGCTTGATTATTAATGACTTTTTCAGTGTCTGCTTTATCTTCGCTAGCTAGGTTTAAGCTGACCTTGTCATCTGTAATATGATCCACTGTCGATTCTAGGTATAAATCTATACTACCTTGCTCAGCTAGGTTGATGAGCTTTTCTGTATTTTCAGGTTTAGGTCTTGTCAGTTCTGGGCTGCGGTAACTAAAGCTCACTTTGGCTCCTGCCTGGGCAAGGGCAATAGCCGCTTCAGCAGCGCTATCTCCGCCACCTACAACAAGTACGTCTTTATTAGTAAATTCCTGTGGGTCGTGCAGGCGGTTGGAGACTTTATCTAGCTCTTCACCTTTGACGCCTAGTTTGCGATAATTACCACTGCGTCCAATCGCTATAATTACCTGTAAAGATTTAAGAGTAGAATCGTCACCTAACTCTAGATTGAATTTATTCACCTTGCCTTTTATGCTCACCACTCTTTGTTGGGTGATGTTAATGTCAGCTTGCTCAATCTGCTCTCTGATATCATCGAGTAGAGATTCCTTGACGTCAGATTTGTCGCTGTACTGAATACCTCCACTTGGCGTCATGTCAGTAGGGTAGGTAAAGATAGGTTTGCCCTTGGGGAAATTAACAAGCGTGGTCAGAGCTTCTGAAGCTTCAAGTAGAGCGTATTTCATCCCCGCTTGTTTCGCTTGCATAGCAGCAGAGATGCCTGAGACGCCAGCACCGATAATGACCACGTCGTAAGTATCAGTATCTTTATTTTTTTGCTGCTTTTCAAAATCAGCTTCCGCTAGGATTGCGTTAATAGCGTCTACACCTGTTTGTGATGAAAATTTAAGTAAAGGGATCCCGCTTAAATCACCTACAACGCGAATACCTGCTACATTAGTTTTGCCTGATTCTTTAACAATAGGTAGTTTTTCAACTAGACCTGCTGGCCATTGGCCATGTAGCCAGTTGTAAAATTGAGTGATCATTATAAATGAGAATAGAGCATGACTTACAGGCAAGAAGCGCAAACGCCCTTAAAATCAATGCTGTGCTGTTGAATTTTGAATTGATGTTGTTGCTCCAACCCTTCCATGACATTGAGTAAAGGGTTGTGTAAGTGCAGAGGAGTGATTCCTTGGCATTCGGAGCAGATAAAGTGGTAATGTTTATGACCAGAATTGAGCTCGTAGTGGTGAACTTTATTAATGGTATTTTTGAGAATAATTTTATTCTCTAAGAGAAATTGCAGCTCTCGAAAGATAGTAGAGGGATTAGGGCTGAGCTTTTTTTTCTTTAGATATTCAATTAGGCTCTCTTGTGATACTAGACAACCACTTTGAAAAAAAGCTTCCAAGATGGCTCTTCTTACTTTGGTGATTCTACCACCTTTGTTGCGTATGGTATTTAAAATAACACTCAACTCCATAAGTTCAGTGTATTCATAGAGATGAACTAATGTAAAGCTTCAACAGTGAGCTGATGTGTCTTATTGCAATTTAATTGCGTTAATGGCTTGACTTACTTTTTATTTAGAGGTAATTCTCTTGTTGCAATTTAATTGCATTAGTTATTGTTAACTTAAAAAAATATGAAAAAAGAATTATCAAAGTTTATGGTAGGTTTAGGTTTGCTGGGTGTAAGTTCAGCTTTGGTGCAGGCAGAGTCATTAAAGATAGAGGCTAGCGCGCACCTTAATGCCGCTGTTGGAGTTTCTAGTGTTTCGGAAGAAGAGTTAGCTACTCATGCTCATGACCCTAATCAAAATTTCAGCCTTCAAGGCTTAGAAGTTGGACTGAGTGGGCAGTGGGAAGATTATCTGCAGTTTTTCGTAGCTATTAATACTTACAGAGGTCTAGATGATAAGTTAGATTCTGAATTGGAAGAGGCTTTTATTAAATTAGTAGATTTGCCTCTTGGGTTGCAAATGAGAGCGGGACGTTACATGAACCGTTTTGGGGCTGACAATAATAAGCACCTGCATTCTTGGGATTTTGTAAATGCGGATTTAGTGAATACTCAATTTTTAGGCGAGGAAGGCCTGATTACAGAAGGTGTCGAATTCACCAAACAATTTGGTAACTTTATTTTTGATGCTTCATACGGTGCTGTACTTGAGCATGATCATGGTCATGAAGAAGAAGGAGATGATCATGGTCATGGTGCAGAGAATGCTAACTTCTCTGCCAATGATGGAGTATGGAGTCTACGTACTACATGGGATTATGCTTACAATGATTTTCATCAATACCGCTGGATGGTAAATGTGGCATCAGGTAAAAATAGCTATAGAGATAATAGAGAATCATTGCTTATTGGTAGTGATATCAATTACACTTACAGAGCAGATGGTTATGAGCCAGGAGGTCAGAGCTTAAGCTTTACAGGTTCATGGTACTACCGTCAGTTAGATTGGGCACACGAAGCTCCTGGCGATCCAGAAGGTAGATCAGGTCATGCAGGTATAGGTTTTGAAGCTAAGTATAGTTTCAATAATCAATGGACAGTAGGAGCTAGATATGATTATATTCAAGGAACTGAGAAAGGTTACGAAGCTGCTGAAGATGAGTTTGCTTTAGAAATAGAAGAGCGTGAGCGTTATTCTCTAGCCTTAACTCGCCAGTTGTACCGTGCCACTGAGCACAATGCCTCAACTCGTTTGCAATTTGATGTTGATGAGTTAGCTTCAGGAGATCAAGAGCAGAGCATTTGGTTGCAATTCTCATGGAATTGGGGTGGCCAAGAAATTCGATAATGATAATCAAGTGTAGTTATATTAGTAGCAGCCTAATAAGCATCATATGGTGCTTATTAGGCTTTACTCATGCACAGGTCAAAGTGGCTGTATTCCATCCTTTAATTATTGATTGGGTTGAGCAAGTAGGCGGCGAACATGTGACTGTGATTAGTATGCTAGGGGGAGCCCATGATTTACACAAATTTGAACCCAACGCTAAAGCTATACAACAATTAGAAAAAACTCAATTATGGGTTTTTTCAGGTAAGGGGCTCGAACATTATAGAGCCGATTTGGAGCAACAGTTGCGTCCCAATCAAGTTTCTTTAGAATTAGGGCGTTTAGTGCCTACACGTCGTAATAATAGTATAGAGAGGCTCAATGCTTGTTGTGATATTCACGGTAATGTAGTGGTTGATCCTCACTGGTGGCATCGTGTGGATTATGTGGAACGTGCGATTAAGGTGCTTAGTAAAAATTTACAAGAATTAGATTCAGCTAATAAAGATAGCTACAAAGCTAATGAAAAAGCCTACTTAAAAAAGCTCAAGGAGCTAGAGAAATGGGTGAAACTAGAAATAGCAAAAATCCCTAAGAAACAACGTTATTTGGCGACAGATCATGCCGCTTTTGGTTACTTCTGTGATGCTTATGGGTTTAAGCCATTGTTTTTAAGTGGTATGACTTCAGAGAATCATATTGCCTCTAAGCATTTATTAGAGCATATAAATATCCTTAAAAAATATCAGATTAAGGCAGTGTTTTCTGAGCAACTTAGTAATACCAAGATGTTAGAACAAATTGCTCAAGAAATAGGAACTAAATTAGGTTCAGAGTTGATTGCTGACGGTGATACTGATACTTATGAGGGAATGATGCGCTCAAATGTAAATGCTATTGTCCAAGGTTTAGCGGGTTAATAAAGTCCCAATATTAATTATGTTATCTCGTCCTTGGTTACAAACAGCGTTATGGTTATCTGTGCTTTTATTAGCATTGATTCCTTTGCGATGGGTCATGCGTCCAGTCACTATAGATGATGTGGCTATGACTGATGCTATGGCAACTAATCAGAGTTTAGTTGATTTGACAGGCTTTGTCAGTTGGAAATCAAGCATGCCAATTAAGTGTATTCAATTAACGGTGGTTACTGCTGATACAACGACTACTATCATAGATGTTAATGAGCCAGAACAAGAAGGCGATGAATGGCTAGAAGCGTTATTACCACAAGGCTTAAACACTTATGTATTGAATATAGAGTGGTTCACGCCTGCTCCTAGTCAGGCTTTTGAAATTAAATTAACCCTAGGGCAGCAAGAAGAAAAATCATGGGTCTTTTGGAGTGATGAGTCTTTAAGCCTAGAACAAGTTATAGAATTTTAATGAAAGATTGCTGTAATCATAATCATAGTGGAGAGCACGAGCTGGTGGTGCAAAAACTCAGCGTGACTTACCCGGGGGGAGTTAAGGCTATTAGCGATCTTAGTTTTTCGGTGACTTGTGGTCACCGCTTGGCTTTATTAGGTGCTAATGGAGCTGGAAAAAGTACCCTTATTAAAGCATTGGTAGGCTTGCTCCCCATTAATAAAGGCTTAAATCAAGGAGAGGTTTTATGGCGTGGCGAACCATTGACAAAATCTACTCAAGAAATTGCGTACTTGCCTCAATTAGATAAGCATCAAACTACGGTGCCTTTTACGGTTAAAGAGGTAGTAGCTATGGGGCGCTACCCTTATGTAGGTAATACTCGCAATTACAGTCAGCATGATCATGAGGAAATTGAGCAAGCTCTAGAGCTGATGAATTTGCAGGATTTAGCCAAGCGCCAAATTAATGAGTTGTCTGGAGGGCAGGTTCAAAGAGCCTTTATTGCGCGTGCTATTGCTCAGAAAGCTCACGTATTAATTTTAGATGAGCCTCTCAATGGCTTGGATGTTGAGTCACGCCGTCAGCTCATTGAACTCATGCACACTTTAAGTTATCGAGGTCATTTAGTGATTTCTTCGCATCATGATTTACGCACGGTGCATGAGACTTTTGACAAAGCTTTAGTGTTGGATAAGGAGCAGGTCGCGTTTGGCGATGTTGCTGAGGTGATGCAGTTAGAAGCTGTTAAAGAATCTTTGGGGATTATTGATTAAGTTATGATGGAGTTCTTTGACAGTCAGTTGTACCAACGAGCCTTAGTAGGGGCTTTGCTTATTGGATTTAGTAATGGTTTTGTCAGCGCTTATGTCGTAATGAACCGTAGCCCCCTTAAGCTCAGTGCACTCTCGCATAGTCTACTGCCTGGGATTGTGCTTGCTGTATGGTTAGTAGGTTTAACTGCTTGGAGCGCTTTTATTGGCGCAGTTTCTGTAGCTCTTCTTATGGGCTTAAGTTCAGTCTGGTTAGCCAAAAAAACACCACTAGATCAAGATACGGTTTTGGCAGTGCTCTACACTGGCTGTTTTGCAGGTGGGCTTGCGATGCTGAATCGACTTCAATTGCAGCAAGAGCTAGAAGGCTGGCTATTTGGGAACATATTAAGCCTTTCTAATGCTGATTTATGGTTAAGTTTTTCTGTAGGTGTTTTAGCTGTGGTCGTTTTTTCTTTATTTAGGCGCTCTATTTTAATGGTGCTCTTTGAGTCTGAGGTGGCTAAAACTTTAGGAGTGCCAGTTAATTTGGTGCGTTATGGAGTTTTTGCCTTGTTAATTATGGTATTAATGACAACTTTTCAAGCTGTAGGTTGCATATTGGCTATTGGCTTAATTGTTATGCCGGGCGCTACTGTAAGACAGCTCACGCATAGTGTGACAGCTCTATTTTGCTGGAGTGGTATTATTGGAGCTATTGGAGCTAGTTTAGGCTTACTCGTTTCTTATTGGGTTGATTTGCCAGCTGGAGCCTCTATTGTTTTGGTGCAAATCATCTTTTTTATTATAGCATTCATTTATAAAATTTTAATTAGATATAAAGCTTAGCATCTTTAATAAGATAGTTTATAAAAAAAAGTTAAAGGTCAACTATCTTTAGAAGTTTAAGCTTTTAATGCAATCATATTTATTTTATATAAATATGATGAATATAAAGAAAACAGTTGTTATAATATTATGTTTTTGTTCTGCAGTATCCTTGTGTTTTGCTGAATCTGAGACCAAAAAAGTATTGTTTTTAGCGGGTGTTCCTAGCCATAAAAAAGGTGAGCACGAATACCGTGCAGGTTCCATACTATTAGCTAAAGCACTTAACAAAAGTGGCTTAGATATAGAAGCTAAAGTTCATTGGTATGGCTGGCCTAAGGATGAGAATATATTTGAAGATGTAGATGTGTGTGTAGTTTATGCAGATCAAGGTGGAGCTCGTAGTAATAAAAAGAAAGGTTACCAAGGTTTTACCGAGAAAAACTATGCCTTTTTAAATCAAAAAGTAAAACAAGGAATGGGTATTATGTTTATTCATTACGGAGTACATCCTGCAGAGGCTATAGGCGAGCAATACTTTATGGATTGGATAGGAGGTTACTTTAATAATAGTCAATCAATTAATTCTCATTGGGTTGCAGATTTAAAAGCCAAACAAGGGCACCCTGTGTCAAATGGAATTGATAATCCTGTAAGAGCACATGATGAGTTTTATTTTAATATCAAAATGGCAAGCTCTCATGACGATAAATCTTGCTCAGATTGCTATGCGTTAGTGACAGATACCCCAACTATTGAGAAAATTACTAAATTAGGGAGCAAACAATTTCAAACTCAAGCTGCAGCTGATGCATTTAATACTCAGCAGGCTATCATGTGGTGTCGAGATTCTGATAATCAAGGTAGAGGGGTTGGATTTTCTGGTGGGCATTTTCATCACAATTGGGCTATTGAAGGTATGTCTAAAATGGTACTGAATGCGATTGTGTGGATAGCTCGCATGGAAGTACCTGAACAAGGAGTCAAATTCACTCCAGTTACTGTAGAGCAACTCAATGAAAATTTAGATCCTACACCACCTGAAAGACCTCTAAAGCTACCTGATCCATCTACTATTGAATACGTTATTCCACAAGATTTTTTAAATAAAATTAATAAATAAGATTCACCAATACGCTTAAGAAATATGAAACTAAATAACTCGATTTACAAGGGGCTTATATTCATCATTAATTATTTTGTAGTTTCTAGCTTTACTACTGCTGATAATGAAAAAAACACGGCATGGGCACCTGCAGAAAACCCTCATGTAATTGATGTTAAAAACTTTGTTGTGCCAGAAGGGTTGGAAGTTAGTTTGTGGGCATCTTCTCCATTATTTTATAATCCTACTAACATGGATATTGATCATGTAGGGCGTATTTGGATAACAGAAGGTGTGAACTATCGTAGATATAGTCCAAGAGAAGCTGGAGATAGAGTCGTAATATTAACAGATACTAACCAAGATGGGCAAGCTGATAAGAGCCAAGTATTTGTACAAGATCCAGAATTAGAATCACCACTTGGTATTGCAGTGTTTGATAATGTTGTTGTTGTATCTCAGCCACCTAGTTTAATCAAATACACAGACGTTGACAGAAATCTTAAATTCGATCCAAAAATCGATAAAAAAGAAACCATATTAACTGGTTTTGACGGTAGACAACATGATCATTCATTGCATTCGTTAACAGCAGGTCCTGATGGTAAATGGTATTTTAATGCGGGTAATTGTGGAGCTATTTTTACTGACAATAGTGGCAAGCAATTTAACCTTAATGGTCCTTACAGAGCAGGCGGAGGTACCTGGTATACTGATAAAAATGCCAAAGCTGGTCAGGTAAGTGATGATGGTTATATTTGGACTCCAGGTTTTACAGTAAGAATGAACCCTGATGGCACCGATGTAGAAATTGTAGGACATGGTTATAGAAATAGCTACGAACAAACAGTGAATTCTTTTGGGGAAATATTTCAAAATGATAACGATGATCCCCCTGCTTGCCGAAACTCATATGTTTTAGAGTATGGCTCTGCTGGGTATTTTACTCGTGATGGCAAGCGTTTTTACAAAGAAGAAAAACGTCTAGGACAAGAGCATCAAAGAGCTCATTGGCGCCAAGATGATCCAGGTACCTTCGATGTAGGTGATATTTATGGTGGAGGCTCGCCAACGGGTGTCGTTTTTTACGAAAATGGAGCTTTAGATTCTAAATGGATTGGCAGTTATCTTTCTTGTGAAGCAGGAAAAAATGTCGTTTTTCATTATAAACCAGAAATGCAAGGTGCTGGATACAAGCTAGAGCGTGAGGAATTTATTACCAGTAACCCTGATAAAAATTATTATGGTTCTGACTTTCTTAAATGGGCTAAAAATGATCAGCGTTTAAAAGATAATAGTGAAAAAATAAAAAGCTTTGTAGGAGAGCAAAATCCAGTAGCTTTTAGACCCGCTGATATTACGGTAGGTCCAGACGGAGCCATCTATATTGCAGACTGGATTGATGATAGAGTTGGGGGGCATCAAACTTTGGATAAGTCATCTGCTGGAGCTATCTATAGAATTGCACCTAAAGGGTTTAAGCCAGAAATCCCTCAATTTGATTTAGCAACGGTAGAGGGGCAAATCACAGCTTTAAAAAGCCCAGCAATTAATGTACGTTACCTTGGGTTTAAAGAATTAAAAAAAGGCAAGGAAAAATCTTACTCGTCTGTAGTTGAATTACTAAACCATAGCAATAAATACATAGCAGCTAGAGCTATTTGGTTATTACCCTATTTAGGCAAGCAGGGCTTAGAAAAATGCGAATCATTACTCAAGAGTAAGGAGGTGATGACTAGGTTAACTGCTTATAGAGCTTTGCGTAGATTTAATGCTAATGCAAATATGTTACCTTATGCTAAACAGTTAGCTGATGACCCTAGTGCTGCTATTCGTAAGGATGTAGCACTTTCGATGCGCCATTATACAGCTGAGCAAGCAGCGCCAATTTTGCTAGAAATTGCCAAGAATTATAAAGAAGCCAACAAAGATAATTATGATAAAAATTATATAGAAGCTATAGGTCTAGGTTCAGCGAATAAAGAAAATGCTATTTGGTTAGCACTCAAAAAAGAAATGGTATCAGGTAATGCTCTGAGCTGGACTCCTGAATTTACTAGACTAACATGGAGATTGTGGCCTACAGAAGCTATCAATGATTTAAAACTAAGAGCTAACAGTCATACTCTAACTAATCAGCAAAGAGAATTTGCAGTTGAATCTATGGCTTTTATTGATGATAAAAAAGCAGCTGACGCAATGTTGGATTTGATAGCTGAAGAATCACCAATTAAAGGGAAAGCTGAAGAATGGTTAGTTAAGCGCATGACAGGAGATTGGGCAGAGTTTGGAGTTAAAGACGCACTTGTTGATGCAGGTATTTATAATCCAAATGCACCTATTATACCTTCAACTGTCCCAGAGGAACCTCAACCTAAAGCTTATGATGTAGAAGATGTACTAGCCCTAATTGGTGATGCTAGTAAGGGCAAAAATACAATTATGCGTTGTGCTATTTGTCATCACATTAATGGGATAGGTCCTAGTTATGGTCCTGCACTTGATGGATGGGGCTTAAATCAATCAAAAGAAGTAGTTATTAATTCAATAGTTAATCCTTCTACAGATATAGCTCACGGCTACGAAGGTTCGCTGCTCCTAATGAAAGATAAGTCTGAAATACATGGTATCTTATTAAGTAAAGGAGACCCCTATGTTATTTTAACTACGGGGGGAGCAAAGCAACTCATTCCTGCGGCTAAAGTTCAAAAAGTCACAGCTTTCCCTCGCTCTCTTATGTTATCTGCTGAGCAATTAGGGCTCAGTGCTCAAGATGTAGCTGATATCACAGCTTACATGAAACAGCCTATGACAAAATAGTGTTTAATAATAATTGTCTAATTCAACTTACTCATGCATAGCACTTTACCGCTGGTGAGAGCTATGCTATAAGCTAATCATGGAATTTAAAAATGTGACAGCCAACCCTAAGGCTAATATTTATTTTGATGGCAAAGTGGTTTCTCATGGAATTACCATAGAAGATGGTTCAAACAAAAGTTTTGGTGTGATTTTTCAAGGTGAGTACCATTTTGGTACAGAAAAAGCTGAAATTATGACCATTATTGATGGCTCATGCAGCGTTCTACTCGATGGTGCAGATAAAGCTAGCCAGCACAAAACAGGAGAATCATTTGATGTGCCAGAAAACTCAGGATTTACCATCACCGTAAGTGAAGGTAACTGTCAGTATATCTGTTCTTATTTAGATTAATATTGAGTTAATATTAAGTTAATCATTAAATAAAAGCCTGCACTCTTTGAATGCAGGCTTTTTATATATCAAATTTCAGGTTACTTTTAATGGATGAACACTTCCTCAAACTCACCTGCGATCACCCAATTACAGCAAGCCGTTCATCGAGTTCCTGACTTTCCTGTAGAAGGTGTCTTATTTGAGGATTTAACTCCAGTGCTCGCTGATACTAAATTATTTAGCCTACTTATTGATGAGCTTGAGAGGCAAATTGTAGACAAAGGAGCCATTACCAAAATAGCTGGCATAGAAGCACGAGGCTTTATCTTTGGCGCGGCGTTAGCGCAACGATTAGGAGTGGGTTTTGTACCTATTCGTAAGGCAGGTAAATTACCGCCACCTATTGACACAGTTTCGTACAGTTTAGAATACGGTGAGGCGACTATAGAGTTCTCACAAGGTTTACTCAATAAGGATGATAAAATACTCCTTGTTGATGACGTGCTAGCTACAGGAGGTACAGCTAAAGCGGCAAAAAAGTTAATTGAAAAACAAAATGCAGCAGTCACTCAGCTTGCTGTAGTTATAGATATAGGATTCTTTGCAGGCAAAGGCTCTCGTAAATTATTAGAAGAGCAAGGTTTAGTTATATCTAGCCTTTGGATATCTTAGAGATCCTAAAAATAAAAGGGTTATGACTTTTATAAGCTAGAATTTTTTTAGCTACATAGGGAGAGGTCATGGAGCGGACTAGATTGCTGTAGTCCAGCTGAAATGATAGTTGGGTGCCAATGGGTATGAGCTTATCAGATTGGATAATGAGGTGGTCGCTACTGGCTTCGAGGATGGTAATACCATTAGGTGGAGTTAAACCATTAAAATCGATGTCTTGTCTGTCAATGGCTAGAATGGATTGGTAGATATCCGCTTGGGAGTTGCAGCTGTTGATAGTAGAAGCTTCACCAAAAGCATTTTGCGCCAGAGTTCACCATGGTTGTGAGGGTTTGACCTTAGACTCAATGATTTCAGCAATGAGAGTGAAAGCATCTGTATGCAGCCCTAAAATAGATCGGCGTTCCAAAGTTTCGCAACCAAGCAGTATGGATTACCCTAACCTTAGGTTGTTAATTCGTCCTAAAGCATGGCTTGATTTATTAAATAGCTTATCATCCTTAAGGTGGCTGTAACTTGAGATTGAAGAGGAGTTTTTTTAGGGGTGCACGAGGGTGCTTTAATAGTGGGGGTAGTTGACATAGTGGCTCCTTGATATATCTCAGAGGAGGCGACGGGATCATTGCAGCTAGATTTAGCTATTTCTCAACGAGTAGTCCCCGCTAAGTAGCGGTTTATCCAATGATAGTAGCGGATAAGAACAAGTGAGTAAAGGTAATAGGGAAAATCAATTTTAAAAGAGAGATAACGTTGACTTACCTCTTGTAAACACTTGATTTTTAGCTGGTGCTGAGTTATTTAACTATATATGAGTGATAAACCAGTTAGAGCAACAGACGGGCCTCTTGGTGTAGAGGTGGAGGCAGGTAAAACGTATTTTTGGTGTACTTGTGGCAAGAGTGCTACACAACCATTTTGTGATGGCGCACACAAGGGCTCTAGTTTTACTCCGTTAAAATACACGGCAACTGAGTCTAAGAAGATATTTTTCTGTGGTTGCAAGGAGACTAATAATGCACCTTTGTGTGATGGTTCTCATTAATACGTCTATCTAATACATTTATCTAAGACGGCTATAAATAGGCTCTTAAGCGTCAAAAAATTAAACAAAAGAAGCAACACTGTGAGTGTTGCTTTTTTTGTTTGGTATTTAGCTTAAATTAGTTTTTATTAAGGATTATGAATTGGTTTGAATACAGTATTTCACTTATAGAAGGTTTGCCTAGTTGGTTGACCTCTACATTATTTGTTTTTTTTCTACTCATTATTTGGTGGTTGGCTTACCGCTTGTTTGATTTTATTTTGGTCAAGCAAGGCACTAAGTTAGTGCAGAAGAGCAAGAATCAATTTGATGATTTTTTAGCTGAAAAGCAGGTGTTACATAGATTGGCGCATTTACCAGCGTTTTTTGTGGTTCAATTAATCTTCACTGCGCTCATTGAGCAGGGTAAGTTTGCTTTTATTGATGCAGCTTTGAATATCTATTTTATTCTGCTTGTTGTAGGTATTATATTTTCTTTATTACAAGCTCTCAACCAAGGGCGTATTCGTAAGTATTTAGAAAAAATCATACCTCTCAAAGCGTGTATCCAAGTTATTAAAATTATTGTAGCTATTATAGCTGGTATTTTGTTATTTGCAGAATTAAGCAATGAGTCCCCTAAAGGTGTCTTAGTTGGAATGGGAGCTCTCACAGCTGTAATTCTTTTGATTTTCAAAGATGCTATTTTAGGTTTTGTGGCTGGCATACAATTGGCTGCGAATAATTTAGTCAGCGAAGGTGACTGGATTGAGGTTCCTAGTCTAGGTGTCGACGGAGAAGTGATGGATGTGGCTCTCACTACAGTTAAGATAAGGAATTGGGATAAAACCATCACCTCATTACCGACTTATTCACTCATCTCGCATGGAGTCAAAAACTGGAAGGGGATGAGCCAGTCGAAGATGAGACGAATTAAACGCAGTATTTATATTGATATGACAAGTGTAGAATTTCTGAGCCAAGCGCAGTCAGATAGATTGCAAAAGCTACCCATTTTTAAAGAGTATTTTGCCGCTAAAAAAGATGAGCTCAACGCCTGGAATGCTCAAAATGAAGGAGCTGATGATCCTATTGTCAAAAGGCAGCTTACTAATTTAGGAACTTTTAGAAAGTACTTGAAGTTTTACCTAAAAAACCACCCACTCATCTCTCAAGACGCGACTTTAATAGTGAGGCAATTGCAACCAACACCTCAAGGCTTGCCTTTAGAAATTTATGCTTTTTCTAAGCAGTATGCTTGGGCTGATTATGAAGATGTTCAATCTGACATCTTTGATCATGCTCTTGCTGTTTTAGAAGAATTTGATTTGCAGGTTTTTCAAGAACCTACCGGTTTTGATTTCCAATCTATGATGAAAAAAAGGTAACCGCTAAAAATTATGAAACAAAATCATGTTATAGCCGTAGATTTTGGAGGCACCAGTATTAAACTAGCAAAAGTATCAGGCTCTCAAATTATTGAAAAATATGAGCCTATACAGACTCCAGAATACAGTTCTGCAGACCAGTTAAAAGCTGAGTTAATTACAAGGTTGCGCCAAATTTTTGATGCTAAAGTCAAAGGAATAGGAATAGGTGTACCAGGGTTGGTTAGGCAGCCTCAAGGTTTAGTGGTCAATCTAGGGAATGTTCATGGTTGGTCTAATGTGGCGTTAGCCGAGGAGGTGAGTAAAGAGTTAGGTGTCACTTGCAAAGTCGATAATGATGCTAATTGTGCCGCTTTAGCAGAAGCTAGGTTTGGTGCTGGACAGTATCAAAAGCTCATGCTCATGGTCACTCTAGGTACGGGTGTTGGCTCAGGCATTATTGCAGATGGTTATATCTGGCACGGGGCTTACGGTTATGCTGGCGAAATTGGCCGCTTACAAGTCCCTATTACGGATAATGCTGGAGCTATCAACTATCAAATTTTAGATAAGATTTGTGGACATTCTGCTATTTCTAATCAGGCTAAGTCCCTTTACGAATCTCAAGGTATTACAGATAAACTAGATTCTAAAATAGCTTTGCCTTATTTAGCTCAGCAAGCTCGTAGCGGTGATGAAATAGCTGTGCAGGTGTGGCAAACTATGGCTCAAAACTTGGCTTTAGGTTTAGCTAATGCTAACGCATTATTAAATCCCAGCATGATAGTTATAGGTGGTGGAGTAGCTGCAGCTTCTGATGTATTTTTAGATGATGTTCGAGCTCATTTTGAAAAACTCACATGGGCGGAGAGTTTAGATGTCGAAATTACAATGGCTGAGTTTGGTAATGATGCTGGTCTCATAGGTGCCGCTCAATTATTAGAGTCATACTAAAAAAACCTCGACTAAGAACATTCATTTAAGCTATGTTACCAAAATGAAAATAAAGCTACTTTTATTGATAGTTTGCAGTTTAGCTATGTATGGTCGTGCTCAAGATGATACTCAGGAATCAAAGCCAGAACGTCAGGTTTTTGAAGAATTAACTGAAGAGAAAAAAGAAGCTTTGTTGGGTAACTTATATAACATTTATAATGCCAAAATAGCTGCAAGAGAGGCTAAATTAGCCCAGGCAATCAGCGTACTTCAGGCTAATAGCTCTAGTGGCGCTTCTGCATTAAGTTTTTTTTATGACTGCTATGAGAAAGTAAAATATCTGGATCAGGGTAAGGATCGTAGTGATTTTAGTGATTGGAAGGAAAAAAATCATGATAAATACAATACAACAGAATTTAAGACGGGCTTGCAGTGGAATATGCGTTGGTTAATTTTAGAGTTGCGCTCTACAGGTTTTACTGAGGATTCAGATACTAGTGCTTTTAAATCAGAAGTAGAAGCATTTATGAAAAACTATGTGAGTAACTTAAAGGTTTTTAAAGGAGATTATAAAGGGGTTACGGATGGCACATTAAGGAGCTTGGTTTGGGATCTTTATGATATTAGAAGTAATAAGAATTTTAATTTTCCTAAAAGAATTACTGACTATAGCTCTTGGTATAAAACGCATCGTATTCAGCCAGCTATTGAAGAGCAAAATTTAAATAATTTAGAAAAATATTGGGATGAATATATGGCCATGGCTCAGTTATCAATGAGAGCGGAACTAGACGTAGCTGATACTAAAGATTTAGAAGAAACGAAGCTAAAACAGTTTCTCAATGAAACTAAACCAAATTGGCTCATGCAAAAAGCTATGCAAACTTACACTTTAGGTTACCATGAGAAATCAGTGCGAGATAGCTTTGCTATATTGCAGCAGTACCCTGAGCATCCAGATTATGAAAAATGGTTAGAAAGATTGTTGAAAATATTAGACCCAGCGTTTTCGCCTAAAATTGAAGAGCAAAGGGGCCGAAGAAACTAATGGTGACTAAGGAAATAGAACCTAATTCATGAAGTATGAAATAGAGGCGGTTGCTCATATTAAAACACCGTATAAGCAAAAGTTTGGCACACCACGCCAACCTGGTTTAATTGAAGAGGCTTGGGGTGAAATTATTTTTGAAAAAAAATATGCGAATAGAGACGCCTTAAGAGGCTTAGACCAAGTCAGCCATCTGTGGCTTATCTTTCTATTTAATCAAAATCCTAATACTAACTGGAGTCCTCTAGTTAGGCCTCCTCGATTGGGAGGTAAAGAAAAAATAGGTTTATGGTCCACAAGAAGTCCTTTTAGACCAAATCCACTAGGCTTGTCGGTAGTTAAATTAGAAGGAGTCATTGATCATGACAAAACGCTTGCCATTAGAGTCAGTGGTGTTGATTTAGTTGATGGAACTCCTATTTTTGATATTAAACCTTACATCAGTTATGCTGACAAAATTAATAATTCTTATTCATGGGCTCAACAAGAACCTAATAGTAAGTATTCAGTCATTGTATCTTCATCATGCGAGAAATCCTTTAGCCAATTAACCACCCAAGAACAACAGTTGATTATTCGTACTTTAAAGTTAGATCCCAGACCACCTATGCATGATGCACTCGCTAAGAGTAAGGGTGATGAATGGAAAGAGCGTCAATACCACATGAAAATAATGGATTGGGATATACGTTGGCGCTTAATAAATGCTTCAGATGAGAGTTGTTGTTTTGAAATTTTTAGTATAAAAGACCCAGTATGAATCCACTCTTTAAATACATAGGGCTCAGTCTTATTTTAGGATTTTCGTGGGGGTCAGCACAACAAGCGTCCTTCAAAGAATTAGATGCTATTAGCCAGTATTTAGCTAATTCTTTAGAAAAGTATCATTTTTCAAAAAAATCCATTGAGCAAATTAGTCCGCGAGCTTTTGATGCTTACATCGAGAGTTTAGACCCAGCCAAAATCTACTTTTTTCAAGGAGATATTGATTTATTCAAGGATAAATATAGTCATAAAATTCCTGAACTTATAAAAAAACAAGAATTATCCACTGCCATTTTAGAAATACACAATACCTACGAAAAACGAGTCAAAGCAGTCAGTGAATACATAGATAATCTATTAGAATCTGATAATTTTGATTTCACCAAAGATGAAACTTTAGAAATAAAAGATGAGGATAAGTGGCATGCTGACCAATTGGAGAGTCAAGCCTATTTACGCAAGCTGATAAAATCTAACTATTTAGATGAATATTTAGTAAGAGAAAACCTTAAAAAAACCAACGAGAAGGCTTATAATGAGTTAACTTCGAGCATTAAAGATTTACTACAAAAACGTTATAAACGTATCCAGCTAACCTTGGAAAAAGAAACCAATGAGACAAAAATTAATGGATTTTTAAAGGCTCTAGCCATTGCCTTTGATCCGCATACGAGCTATTTTGATATCAATGAATGGAAACGCTTCGAATCAAGCATGGCAAACTCATTAGTAGGTATAGGAGCTCTCTTAAGTTCAGATGATAGTGGTTATTCCAAAGTTTCAGGAATAGTTGTAGGGAGTCCAGCAGACCAGCAAGGTGAACTAGCTTTAGGAGATAAAATCATGGCTGTAGACTCTAAGGCCAATGGCAATCCTGTAGATATCACCTTTATGCGCTTAGATGCCATCGTAGATTTAATTAGAGGCAAAAAAGGTAGCAAAGTAAGATTAAAAATTAAGTCCACTCACGACTCAGCAACGACGGTTAAATGGATAGAAATCACCCGTGATCGTATTGAAATCAAAAATGAATTCGTCAAAGCCGAAATTATTCAAACAAAAGACGACAAAAAATTAGCCGTCATTAGTATACCTTCTTTTTATTATGACTTTAACGATCCTAAACTCAGAGTTTCCACACATCTAAAACAGGTTTTAGAGCGCTTAAGAGATGAAAAAGTCCAAGGTATTTTATTAGATTTGCGCAATAATGGCGGAGGTTATCTAGAAGAGGTAAGAAAGATGGTAGGCTACTTTACTGGCTATAATCCTATGTTGCAAATTAAAGACTCTAGAGGAGGGATGCAAGTTTTATCAACGCCATTTTCCAAGGCTATTTATCAAGGACCTTTGGCTGTATTAACCAATAAGTTCAGTGCTTCTGCTAGTGAGATTTTAGCTGCAGCATTACAAGACTATGGAAGAGCTGTGATTATTGGAGATGATTCAACCTATGGCAAAGGCACGGTTCAAGAGGTCAAAAGTTTAGCTAGTGATATGCCATTTTTTTCACCAAAAGCTAAAGCTGGCTTCATGAAGGTCACCATTCAAAAATACTACAGGGTTAACGGTTCTTCTGTGCAAAATAAAGGCGTAGTTTCTGACATTGTATTGCCTTCGCGTTTTATTCTCGATGAGTATGGCGAAGCCACACAGGATTACAGCCTACCTCATGATATTATACCTCCAGTTGACGGGATCAGCAGTAAATTACAAAAATTAAGTGCTGTAGATTATCTTAGTCAACAGAGCGAGCAGCGCATACAAGCATCGGAAGACTTTAAGGAGTATGAGTTACTCCGCCAAGAAATGCTTGAACGTGAAGAAAAAACTACTATCTCTTTAAACCTTGCTCAGCGCCAACAAGAGCAAGCTGAACTTATAGCGAAAGGCGAAAAACGCAAAGAATTACGTAAGCAACGTTATGCACAGCAAAGTGAGACAGATTTAGCGCTTTTTGATATCTACAGCTTAAGTATAGAGGATATTAAAACTCCAAACCTACCATTAGCTAACCAAGCGCTAAAGGATGACTACATGAAGCTTCAAAAAACTAAAGATCAAGACGATTCTGAACCTGAGCTGCCACATGGCTGGGTTCCTGAAAAACGTGAGGCACTTAATATCCTCATGGATTTAGTAGATTATAATCAACAAAAATTAGCTCTAGCTCAATAAATATTGAGCAGTATGATTATGGAAGAAATTGAACAGGCGTATGATAGTATTTGCGAGCGCGTTTCTCAAGCAGCACAAAGATCTGGTAGAGATACTTCAGATATCAACCTCATTGCTGTGTCGAAGAGGCAGCCATTAGAAAAAATACGTGCACTCAAAGATTTAGGGCATACAGTATTTGCAGAAAGCAAACAGCAGGAGGGAAGTATCAAAGTTTCTGCTTTGCCTGCAAATTTAGAATGGCACTTTATTGGCGGCATCCAAAAAAACAAGGTCCGTAAAATTCTAGGTCAATTTAGCACGATTCATAGTGTTCATTCTTTAGAATTAGCGACTTATATGAATCAAGTAGCCTCAGATATGGGCAAGTACCCCAAAGTTTATTTACAGGTAAATCTAGCTAATGAAGCCTCAAAACAAGGGTTTAGTGTCATAGAAATTCGTGAGTATTGGGATCAACTCCTCGATTTAGATAGATTAGAAATACAGGGTTTAATGTTAATACCACCCATTGAGGAAGATCCTGAGGCTACACGAGAGTGGTTCATGAAGCTTAGAGAACTAGCACAAGAGCTCAGTGACGCAGTCGGGATTCCTAGTCTCAAGCTGAGCATGGGGATGAGTCATGACTTTGAAATGGCTATTGAGGAAGGAGCTACAGATATACGTGTAGGGAGTGCCTTGTTTGGTAAGAGGCTTACAGGTTTACGTTAAGGTGATACATAATAGTATGAATTTAACAATTACCGACATGACAGCCTTGGGTGATACCCTCGCTCTTAAATGGTCAGATAATCAAGAAAGCTATTATCAACTCAAAACTCTACGTGATGCATGCCCTTGTGCTCATTGCCAAGGTGAGCCAGATGTCTTAGGCAAAGTAGAAAAGCCAAGGCTCAAAGAATTGCCAGAGATAGCGTATGAAATAAAAGCCTATGAATTAGTCGGTTCTTATGTGCTTAAAATTACATGGCAAGATAATCATAGTACAGGACTCTATAGTTTTAATTACTTACGCCAACTCCCTCAAGTGTAGCAAAGAGTTATATACCTTTAGTTGATTCAGCTAAGGGGTGTCGTAAAATGAAGTTTATTATACCGCATGCTTGAGGGTTAATTATCTTGCGCTCTATAAACTTCAAGATAAGATGACAAAATCATGAAGTCAAAAAATATATTTATTGTCTTTTTTTTAATCATTCACTCTTTATTTGTGTTAGTTCATGGGTCTAGTGTTGAATTACATCAAGGAGACAAAGTCGTTTTCTTTGGGGATTCGATTACTCGAATGGGAGCTAGGTCAGGTGGTTATGTAGATATTATTAGTCAAACGATAGCTACAGAAAAGCCAGATATGGCTATCCAAATAATAGGTGCTGGTGTTTCAGGTAATAAAACTCCAGATTTATTAAGACGTTTAGATAGAGATGTATTAAGTCATAATCCCCAAGTAGTAGTTATTTACATAGGGATTAATGATATTTGGCATTGGAGTAAGCCTCATCCAGTGACTAAAGAGCCAAGAAAAGGAACAACAGCAGAAGATTACAATAACCATTTAAGAGAACTTGTGGAAAAGATCAAAGCAGCTAATGCTAGAGTTGTTTTATGCACCCCAACTGTTATTGGTGAAAATTTAGGTAATGAAAACCCTAATAACCAACGGCTTGACCAATATTCTGATATAGTAAGACAAGTTGCCAAAGAGACAGGCTCTGATCTGATAGATCTACGTCAAATATTCTGTGAGTACTTAATGGAAAATAATACGCTCAATAAAGCGAGGGGTATTTTGACAGGTGATAGCGTGCATATGAATGAAGCTGGTAATCAGTTAATTGCGTCTTCGATATTGTCTGAATTTGGAGTAATGCCAGAGCAGCTCCAAAAAAGCCAGTTAGGCGACCTAGACATCTATCTCTGTATAGGTCAATCTAATATGGCTGGTAGGGCAGCAATCCCTAAAGATGCTCAAGAAGCTCTAGAAAATGTCTATCTCTTAGACTTAGAAGATAAATGGACTCCAGCTATAAATCCCATGAATCAATATTCTACGATTAGAAAAGATTTAAAGATGCAGAAACTCAGCCCATCATACAGCTTTGCACAGAAAATGAGAGACTCTAATAAAAGAGCTATAGGCTTAATTCTGAATGCCAAAGGTGGTTCTAAAATTGAAAGTTGGGAGAAGGGTGGCACTTTTTTTGATGAAGCCATCCGTAGAGTGAAAGCTGCCCAAGCCCCAGGTATGACCTTAAGAGGTATTATCTGGCACCAAGGTGAGAGTAACTATCAAGATGAAGAATATTTAAGTAAATTAGTTCAACTTATTATTGATTTTAGAGCTGAATTAAATGCTCCAGAGCTACCATTTATTGCGGGTCAAATTAATAATATTCCTCTTATTAATGATCAGCTAGTATTACTTCCTCAACAATTACCGAATACAGCCTATGTTTCATCAGAAGGTTTAGTCACTAGTGATAAATGGCATTTTGATACTAAAAGTATTCTAGAGTTAGGCAATAGATATGCTAAGGCCATGCTTAAATTGCAAAAACAGTAGTCTACTACGCAAAACATTTTGACTTTTAGCAGAGAATAGCGCATTGCTTGCCTATATGAGTGAGACAGAGACAAATAATTTAGAAAAAGGCAGACAACCCATCGCTGATTTAATGGAGCAATGGCAGGTCGCCACCAAAGATATTGTGACTGTAGAGGAGATCCCTCAAATTACTTACAAGCAGGTCAAGCGCGCCACAGAAGGCCGAGTACTCACACTGCGCATGATGATGAAAATGACGCAAGCGCTCAATATTGTGATTTGGAAGCGTCTTGATCAGGAACAAAGAGAAACTTATTTTGAATACGGCTGGAAACACCTATTTACATACGCAAAAGGCTATGACGCAGGCTTTGTCGACCCCAATGCTCAACTCATTGAGGAAATCAATTCTCCTGATGACGAGGAAGAATAAATAAGCAAGATACTCATTATTCAATCTTACTGCATAATGATTCATATTTTTTCATGATGATAGTCATCGTAGGTCAGGGATTATTAGGCACACTCTTAGCATGGGAATTCATCCAGCGTGGTTACACTTCAGATGATTTAATCATTATTGATAAACCTGAGCCTCAAGGAGCTTGGCAAGTAGGAGCGGGTATTATAAACAGTATTTTTGGGCAATCCATGAATATCAGTGAAAGGCTCAGTGATTTCTATCCCGTAGCTTTAGAAACTTACCAGAGAATTAGCCAGATTTTAACCACTAATAGAGCTAATCTCAATACAGCTCATAGTTTTTACAACGAATGCGGAATGGTGCGCTGTCTCACAAGCACAAAACAAGTCGAACGCTGGCATAATCGTAAAAGCCATTACCCTGAGCGTTATCAACCATGGTTGAGCTCAGAGAGTGAACTCCAACTAGATCACAGGCTAGCTGACCTGCAGACTTACTTTAAAGAGCCTTTGTTAGGTATAGTAAGTTGTACAGGAGGTTGGGTGGATATGGTGAATCTCATCAATAAGAGTCGCGTATACTTTAAAGAGCAAGGTTACTACAAAGAGCAGCAAGTAAGCGCCTCAGATATACAAACATGGCAACGGGGTGAAACAGCGCTAGGTATTCATGCTGATAAAGCTCATCATATCATCCTTGCGCAAGGCTTAGATGGGCTACAGGCACAAGAGTCACCGTTTGGTCAGCATCGCTCTGCACTTGGTGAAATCCTGACATTAAAAATTGAAAATAGTGATGTCAATACTATCCTTAATTGGGGGCCATGGTTGTTACCTATCAATCCAGATAAGCAGCTCTATCGATTTGGAGCTACTTACGATTGGAATTGGAGAGATAACCTAACTCCTCAAAACCGTCAACAACCGCTGGAGTCTTTGGCTCCTAGTCAGCAAGGCAGAGACGAATTAGAGTGTCGGTTACAAGAGCAAACCAATTTTGATTACCAAGTGCTCAATCATCAAGTCGGTATCCGACCTATAGTGAGGAGGAGTCAACCTGTCGTGAAGCAACTCACTAATAAAGTCATAGCGATTAATGGTTTGGGTTCCAAAGGTACCTTGTATGCACCCAAACTAGCTAGTGATATAGTCACTCACCTTCTTGAGCAGCAGACTTTAGATGATTGGTATAAAATGTCATAATCTGTTTTAATTCTTAATTAATTAAGTGGACGTTTGACATCATTTGGCTTAATAATTGTTTTACTCAAACAACATCATATTCATGGATATATTTATTTGGCTTGGAATTTTAGTCTGTATTTCACATTCAGCTATGTTTTCTGGAGCAAACTTAGCCTTTTTCTCTCTTGGACGCATGAGACTAGAGGCAGAAGTAGAAAAAGGGAGCCAAGCGGCTTTAAAAATTCTTAAGTTACGTAACGATTCTAATTTACTCCTTTGTACGATTCTTTGGGGTAATGTCAGCGCTAACGTATTACTCTCCTTATTAAGTGAAAGTATATTTGCTGGAGTTGGTGGTTTTTTATTCTCTACTGTGGGTATTACCTTTTTTGGTGAGATTATTCCTCAAGCTTATTTCTCTCGTCATGCGATTAAGGTTGGAGCGTTGTTATCACCTATTATCAGATTTTATCAAATCTTACTCTTTCCGGTGGCCAAAGGGTGTTCGTTAATTCTCGATGCCTGGATGGGGCGTGAGGGACTGACCTTTTTCCACGAAAGAGATATTGAAATTATTTTAGAAAAGCACATACATGAAACATCCTCAGAAATTAGCGCAAACGAAGGGCAAGGCGCGCTGAATTTTCTAGATCTGGATGACCGCGCAATATCAGCAGAAGGCAATGAAATTAGAGAGGAGACGATGTACCAATTTCCTAAGAAGTTAGATTTAGTCATCTTACCTGATTTAGACAGCCCAGAGGGGGAATCTTTTATTCAAAGTCTCAAAACTCACCCATCAGCATGGGCGATTATTCAGGATTTAGAGCATAACCCCGTATTAGTTCTAGACACCAGTCGTTTTCTCACAGCCTTGTTTATTGAGGGCAAAACTGTTGATGCCTATCAATTCTGTCATCGCCCTATTATTGTCACCAGCAGTAAAACCCACCTAGACTCAGTATTGGGGGAATTTGTCGTAGAAGCCGAAAACAGACACGACCTAGTTGTAGACCGTGATGTAGTCCTCTACTGGACAGGAGACCACAAGCGCATCATTACAGGTGCAGATATTTTTGGTAGATTACTCAAGGGTATTGCCAAACGTGAGCCAAAACCCTTGTAAAACAAAGATTTTAAGGGATTAATAATCCTCATATAGCCTGTATTGAGACCTTGTGTTACATCATTGTAACTAACCATAGGTTGAACCTTCCTAAATAAGTGCTAGGTTGACCTCGTGATGATTAAGAAGACTGGTGACAGTCACTTGCTTATGAATCCAATTATTTAACTCATTATAACTATGACAACTAAAACAACTAAAGGTGTTGCTCTTTTAGCGACAGGTCTTGCATCAAGTCTAGCGCTTGCTGCTGATAAACATGAACATCATGATCATGGTGTGGTATTTACCGCAAAAGGCAAAGAAACCAAGGAAATCCGTATCAACGGTCGTTTACACTTCCAATATGACAACCTCTACTCAGAGGATGAAGCAGGAGCTGAAACACGTACAAACCACTTTTATTACCGTCGTTTGCGTTTAGGAGCCAAAGCAAAGCTTAATCAAGATTGGTCAGCAGAAACCGTCTATGAGTTTGGTTCAGATAGTGGTAATGGAGGCAGTGTCGACAAAGCAATTATAGTAAAAAAGACTAAAGTTTTTGGTCAAAAAGCTAAGCTTAGATTTGGTATGGATAAGGTTCCTTTTGGCTTAGAGGAAATACAATCATCAACCTCTATACCTACGATTGAGCGCTCAGTAGCCACAAGATTTTTCTCAGATGACACCGATTTTGGTGTGCGTCACTCAGGAGTTAATCTTACCACTATTGATAAAAAAGCTATAGGTTTTGTATACAGCTTACATGTCGGCAATGCCGCTCAAGGTGAGGGTAGTCGTCTAGGCGGTTCTGCTGAAGCTTCTAACTCTTTAGGTTATTGGGGTAGTGCTCAGTACAAATTTGACGCTAAAACAACACTTGTAGGTGTTGATTATGGTCATGTGAGTGATTTAGCTTCATCAGCTAATGCAGGAGGTATGGATGCGTACACTATTTATGGTAAAACTATGGTAGGAGGCATTAAGCTCCAAGCTGAATACTTCAATGCAGAAATTGAAGAAGTAGGTTATGATTCAGATTCAAATGCCTATAGTATTACCGCATCAACAATGCTAGGTAAGTGGGAGCCAGTGATTCGCTATTCTTACTTGGAAACAGATTCTGCTGCTTTTGGTATTGATTCTGATGAACTTGTTCGTCGCTCTGCTAGTACAGGTTCAAGTATTGGTGCAGCACAAGGTCAAGACTCTGAAATTTCATCTTTTTACTTTGGAGTTAATTATCATGCGAATAAAGCGGTTAAATACATGTTTGGTTACGAAATAGCCGAAGCTGAAAACTTTGATGGAACCAACACCAACGATATCAGTGGCCTTAGAGCACGTATCCAACTCTTATTCTAAGTTAGCTTAACAATTTTAAACCTATTTTAAGTGATTAAAGTAAGTTTATTCTAAGCAAAAAACACAACCATAAATATAAAACGGCTAGTTATCCTGCGAGGGGTAACTAGCTTTTTTTATTTACCCCAGACGACAGTTTAAACCATCAAGACTATCACTTCTTAGGTACATCTATAATAACTTGCGCAAAAACTACACATGAGACATACTAGTGGAGTAAGTAATGCTAAGAGATGGGTGATGTGCAATAAAGAAGGACAAGAANNCAAGAATTAATTAAGAAGTTAAATGAAAATTCAAATAATCAATGAAAGAATCAAAAATCAAAGGACCGACCCGAATGGCTTTAAAATATACCGATACGAATGGTAATTTAGTAAAAACAATAGAAGACGCAGACCTACAAAAACAACTAGATTATTGCAAAGAAAGGTATGCTCAAGTAGGCTTAGATATTACATTTACTAAACAGGCTGAAACCGTGCCTGCAGGTGTTACGTCTAATGGGGTGTTTATTCCTATTAATTTAAGTGACGGGATGGATACCTTAGGCACTGATAATCTCTTAAGCGAATTAGAATATAAGGCGATAGCTGCTTTATATGGAACACCAACAAATACTAGTGACATTAATATTATTTACTCCTCATTTTTTAATAAACTAGAAATAAATCAAAATACAGGAATGGAAGAAAAGAAGTTATCTGGGCAAATTGGATTTTCTATAATTAAATCTCAACAAGCAACAACCTCTAATAATGCATTTATCAGTGGTTTATTTACAGCCAATGGAGTAGGTTCAACGTCCGCTAACGAATTAATTTTTATCTTGGCTCATGAATTAGCTCACATATTTACAAATAATGGTCATTTTGGGCAAGATTATGCTAATCCTAAACCAAGCAATATTACTTATAATATAGAACAGAATTTACTTGCAGAAGGTGGTGTTGTACAAAATAATAATGCTTGGTCTGGAAAATTAGAATCGACTAAGAGGTTAAGTAATAATCAAAAATCTATGATTATAAATACTGGTTTAACTCAAACTAAATAATATCTATGAAAATTATATATATAGCTTTACTGACCACATTTCATTTGAGCTTAATTGCAATAGAAGAGGAAAATATCCTTAAAATTGATATAGACGACAGAGATATCAGTAGTTTTTATAATGAAAACCCATATAAAATATACTCAATAAATGATACTAGTTTACAGGCTATTAATAGTACTATTAATGCATTTATTTGGAGAGCCTCGAATTCAATAAGTAGTTCGCTATTACCTATTGAAGATAATATAAAAAACTATTTTGGAATACATTATTTTCCTATATTAATTGAAAAAATTACGGCAGATAAAGGTTATAGGCGGCAATATTTAGCCATGATGGGACAATTATTTTTTCAAAATGAAAACCAATTGCCGGCTGAACAAAAAAAGCAAGCTTTAAAAATATTAAAAGAAGCATTGCAAAGTAAAAATACCAATAATTTAGAATTTCAATATTATTGGTTAAATATAGGTTTAGATGAATTATTATTAAAAAATAATGTTAATACTTTAACAGACTCTCAAATATTTCACTTGATTGATAAAAAGCTTAAATCCTTAGAAAATGAATTGAACGTTAAAGGAACCTCAATCAATCCTAACTTGCTAACTAACAACACCAATCAACAACCAACTACACAAACAACCCAACCACAGCAAACGACACAACAAGCCAAAGCTCAAGAAGAGCAAACAACAGCAACAACTTCTGAGCAACAAACCCCAGTATGGCTAATTTATGCCTTAGCGGCATTAGGTTTAGTCCTTCTCTTACTTGTAATAAAAAAGCTCAAAAACAAAGCTTAGCATAATCATTTATGGGTTATAAAATCAACAACACTGACGACACAAAAGATGATTTTGGTATCCTTGATATTACAACCAGCAAAACCAAAGATATCCCCCTAACTGTCAATTTTACTCCATGTGATACTAATAGTGCTGAAACTTACACAGCCACACTCACTCAAAGTTCAAAAAATGGAGGCAAAGTCACTTTTGATAAAAGCACCTTAGATGTGACCTCAGGAACAGCAAGTACCACCATTACAGGCACTAAAGAAGGCAAAGTTACTATCGCGGTTATTGTTACAGATTCAGCTGGTAAAGTCATGGATAATAATACTATTGATTTCAATGTGGTAGGTGTAGTTGTAGAGGAGTTTATCGAATCAGGTGAATTAGCAGGCTGTACTGGTTATGATGATGGTCAAGCATCAGGAGGTGTGCCAGCTCTTATGGTTCCACTTGAAAGCGGTAATAAAATTAAAGTAATTTTAAAAGGAGCTTCAAAAAATATTTTACCTAGCTTCAAATTTACATCTAAAAACAATAAGGTCACAGTCAGCCCAGCAACACCAACAAGCGAAGAAACCGTACTCACCATATCAGGTCAAATAGACACAGGTAGACATGTAGATGAAATCCATCTACAAATAGATGGCGAAACCACTCCTATTAAACTCTTTGAGGTGGATGTGTTGAAGAGAGTTGATAAGACGGTAGCTGTACATGTTATATATGAAGATTTTGATGATAATCAACTTATACCTGAGGGTACAACAGGGCTAGCTGCAGATGCAAAATGTATAGATGCTGGAGCTAATAATGTAATAGATATAGTTCCAGCTGTCGATGATCAATCTACAATCATAAATGGAAGTTTTTATATTGTAGCAGGAGCTAATGGAAGGTGTGATACAGATATTACTAATATAAACATTAAAACACCTACAGGATTGCCAAGCAAATCTCAGGTTGAAGAATATTTAAATAAAAAGACTTGGGGCACCCAGGCTAATGTTCATTTCACTGTGACTATGGATACTACACCAAAATTAGTAAACTGGGAATTTTATTCAGGATCAAGTAACGTGAATATTGATCAAGCTATTAGCTTCAGTCATGATAATGAACACGTTAGGGTAAATAATAAGGTTAGAGAACCTAGTGTGGATTATAATATATATTTTGTTAGTGATATTTTTGATGATAATGGAGTTCAGGTTGCATTAGGTTTTGCTCTTACTGATTATGCAATCATAGAAGAGAAAAAGCCTAACCATGTAAATATACCTAATACAGTTGCTCATGAAGTTGGTCACTTATTAAAGCAAGATTATACAAGTCCTACTCCTGATCATAATAATATTCAAGATGCGCTTATGTATGGAGGAAGCAGCATAGGTTGTAGTATTAAAAGAGAGGACTGGAACACAGCTAATCCCTAAAAATTCAGAAAAAATGATAAAAAAAATTATAATTATATTTGCACTCATAAATTCTTTAGGATTTTCTCATAAAAAGCCCATAGATTCAAATACTAGTTTAGATTTCTCAGACTCAGCTATTATAGATTTTCCTGTTAATTTAAAGTTAAATAATCATGAAATAAATGAAAAACTAATTGAGCAGCTTGAGGCACCTTTTGAAAATTTTAAAGAACTAAGAAAAAAATCTATACGCTTGCCTTTGCAAAGAAAGTACTATGCTCTTTATGAATTAATTAGACGTTTTCCTGAATCTAAAGTTAAGCTAGTATTAAGAACTTCGGAAGAAATTGATGCAGAATACAAGTGGCATCAATCAGGAGGAATAATTAAATTAGCTCAAGACTTTAGAGCAGAAGGCAAAACACCTGAGGAAGCCCAAAAGCTCGCAGAAGAAATTTATAATGACCTTTTTGGTGAGGGGCTTGAAGAAAGAAACTTCCAAGCAGCCAAAACCCAATTCCTCACCTGGTGGCAAGAAAACAAAGACTACATAGAATACTACGGAAACAATCAGTATCGAATCATCCCATTAGAAGAAAGAGAGCCTAAACAACAAGAAATATCCCCTGAAGCTAAAGACTCTAAAATCAACCTTAATTTGTTAGCTAAAAATACGCCACAACAACCCAAACCTCAAGAAGAAGATCAGACAATAGAAACCACAAACTCTGAAAAACAAACCCCCACATGGCTCATTTATGCTTTAGCGGCATTAGGTTTAATAGTCCTCTTACTTGTAATAAAAAAGCTCAAAAACAAAGAATAGAAACCCCATCTATTCGAAAACCAAGTAAGCTCAAAAAGTAGTATAGGTTGCTAGACCAGCAAGCTTACAGGAATAAAGACCGTTCCGTCTCCTATCTAAGACTAGATAGTCGCCGTCACTGCACCCAGCTAAATAAGAGGCAGTCACTAATAATCAA
>DGJT01000022.1 GCA_002387565.1 Akkermansiaceae bacterium UBA4589
GATCCAATCATTACCATCACCCTTAGTCACTTCAGCTTTTAAGTCTGAGGCTAATTGGTAAAAATTAAATGTCACATCAGCATCAAATATTTTTCCTGTGCCTCTATTATCAATCAGAGGTAGTTCAATAGGTCTTCGTAGTAATGATAAATTAAAATTCACAATAGCATTTCTCAAGTTACTATTACCAGTAGCGCCTTGCTCTATGATAATTTGAGTGTAATCACGACTTAAAATACTCCAATTGATTGTAGGTTGAGATAATTCGCCTACGTTTATAGCAAAGTAATTATCACCTGGCTTGTAATACTCGTCATGATCGTAGCTAACTAAATCTTCAATTGAACCTAGGAGTATCTTACCACCTGTCAAATTGATAATCGAAGGCGCTGTACCGTAACCCGTATAGAGCCTTTTGGCTCTGACTGTACCTCCTGTCATATTAAACTCTACATTACTCAAACCAAATCTTTCATCTGTAGGCGCTCCACCTATAATAAATTGTGCACAGACTATTCTACCTCCACTCATATTAAATTTTATGGGAGTGGTTGGTTCTACCCTTTCTAGAGGAGAGTTTGAGCCTATTGCAAAATTAGAGCAAGACAATATATAAGCTCCTTCCTTGTAATCAACAACTGTAGTTTGCGAATCATCATCAGCATTATGTCCAACAGTTACAGCAAAAACTTGACCCCCAATTTTTTTAGCTAAATCACCTTCTAAAACAAAGCTATTTCCACCTTTAAATAGTATTGAGTCTAAAAAACTAGGCATTTCTTGATCATTCCAGTTTTTTCTTTTCATTAAATCACCACTCATTACAGTGCGATTTACACCTTTCATATTTGCGGTAATAATGCTCGTAAAAAAAATTAAAAAAATGTATATATATATAAATTTCATATATCATATATATACACCTATTCATTTAATTGTAAAACCTTAAAACTAGCATCTATGATGAAAAAATCTCTTATTTATAGCCTTCTATTTCTATTAGCAGCTTTTGCTTTACCCATGATTTATCTTAAGAAGACTAAAAATACAGCACACGCAACAACTACCAATAAGGCGATAACTATGACTAATAAAGCAGATAAAAAAGCAAGTGAAATAGATTCTGAAAATATCAGCACTGCCACATTTGCAGCAGGCTGTTTCTGGTGTGTCGAGGTAGCTCTCGAGCAACTACCAGGTGTACTTAATGTTGTATCAGGTTATACTGGTGGACATGTAGAGAACCCGACCTATCAACAAGTGTGTGCTAAAAACACAGGACACTTCGAAGCTGTAGAAATCACTTTTGATAAAAATGTCATGAGTTACGAGCAGCTTCTCAACTGGTTTTGGAAAATTCATGACCCAACCCAGACCAATGGACAAGGCAATGATTTAGGAGAGCCTTATCTTTCTCGCATTTTCGTACATAATGATGAGCAATTAGCTCAAGCCAAAGCGAGCAAAGAACAGGCTCAAGCCAACTACAGCAAGCCTATCGCCACAGAAATTCTGCCTGCTACAATTTTTTATAAAGCCGAAGATTACCACCAAGATTACTACGTGCTAAATAAAAATAAAGACTCTTACTGCCAACTTGTTATTGCACCGAAGCTTAAGAAGTTAGGTTTAGAATACTAAGGTCTCATGTCACCGACCTCTATTAGTGTCTGCTCAGAGCGTGCAGGAACTCGTCTGGATCTATTCCTCACAGAGCAGCTCAAGGATCTTTCTCGTGGCAAAATCCAAAACTTGCTCAAATCAGCAGACATTCTGCTCAATGACAAACCTGCCAAAGCCAAAGTCAGCCTCAAGGCAGGAGATATTATTCGTATCAACATTCCAGCAGAGACTGAGCAACAACCTCAGCTCTATGCTAAAGATTTAAATCTAGATATACTCTACCAAGACGAGGATATTATTGTTATTAATAAACCCTCTGGGCTCATCGTCCACCCAGGCGTTGGCACCGATGACAACACCCTCGTACATGCCCTGCTGCATGCCACTGATAGTCAACTTACAGGCGGCGAGGAGCAGCAACCTGACAGACCTGGCATCGTGCATCGCCTCGACAAAGACACATCAGGCTGCATTATAGCCAGTAAAACTACACAGGCTTACAACCATCTCGTTGAGCAATTCAAAAGCCGAACCACCACGCGTAAGATTTATCTAGCCGTCACGGAGAAAACACCCTCACAACCTAGTGGCACCATCGACACCCAAATGGGGCGCCACCCTGTCGACAGAGTCAAAATGGCAGTGCTCAGCGAAGGAAGCAAGCAAGCTATCACCGACTACCAAGTGCTCCACCACTGTGAAGCAGGAGAACAAGCCAATAGCTCACTTATCCGCTGTCATTTGCACACAGGACGCACCCATCAAATCAGAGTCCACCTCAAACAACTCGGCTGCCCTATACTCGGTGATATCATCTACGCCAAAACGAAAAAGCAGAAGCCCCAAGTCCCCCGCCTCATGCTCCACGCATGGCAACTCAGCATCCAACACCCTAGAACAGGTGAGCAACTCTACTTCACTGCGCCTATCCCGGAATGCTTCGAACCTTGGACAAAGCAAGTAGAGCAAATTGATAATTTAAACTAATTACTTATCATGGAACTTATTCAAGCTATTCAACAGCAGAAGCAATCAGACGAAACGCCCTTTGTCATGCAGGCTTACATCCGCCTCACTCAAGACGGACACGAATCGGAGGAAGCCGACGAACTCCTCGCCTGCTGCCTCGCCAACGAACTCAAAGCCATGGACAAAGAAAACCGTGACTTCAACCTCGAACGCTACAAGCAACTCATAGCGTGGTTGCCCTTACTGCCAGAAGACTAAGCCTGAGAGGAGAAGGTAAGCAAAGTTGAAATAACTGCATTTATAAGTGAACAGGTAAAAGTGAATAGTGAACAGTGGAGCTAAGCAAAAATTAGCTAAGTTAATAAACTTTTAAAAGACAACAATTGCAGAACAATTTTGGACAGAAGCGTAGCGACGTGCCTAGCGCAGCTAGGTGGCGTATAGCCATCAATTGCTGACACCTTTTACTTGGACTGAACCTTTTTCTATTCGGCTTTTCGATTTTTAAAGAACCTAAATAAAATGGCAGCTAAATTGTAAAGATTGAGAACTAAGGTCGCCAAAAATAGATATAATATAGAAGAGGAAGCGTTACTCCATGCTCGATTAACGCCAGTTTGATTAGCTCTTATCCAACTTGTATAAAAATCTAAGCTCTCGACCTCTTCATCGGTTAAATCTTCTCTAACGTAGTTATTTTCGATAGCTGATACTGCCATTTCAGTAGTCATTTTCATCAGCGGATACTCACCCCATGAATAGAGCCAGACTCCTCCAAGAAGAATAAGGTATATTAGTGCGAGAATCTTCATTTTTAATATATAATTATTGGTTTATTTTACATTAGAAAGGTAAGTGAAAACTTTATACCCGTCAAGTAAGGTAACTATTTAAACCTAAAGACTAAAACAAGTAATGAGCTAAAGCCTAGCGAATGCTAGGCGGTTTTTGATGGATAAGCGACTTGCACGAGAATCGTGGAGCACAGTGAATTAAAACATTCATGAGCACCACGACAGTCGAGGTAAAGGCGCTTAGGCGCAAAAATTAGCCATTAATTAAAATGACGCGGAAGCCAATATTGTTCGTCCTCTGCGTATGATCATAACTATAACGATACGCTGAACGCAGGCTAGTCGCTTTGCGGTTCCAGGGCCCTCCTCTGATACAGCGTGAGTCACCTGTGGTCATTTCGGCGGGATCTACTCCACCGAGGATTTGCTCGGTGTACCAGTCGAGACACCATTCATAGACATTACCGTGCATATCGTAGAGCCCCCAAGCGTTAGGTTTAAAGGTTTTAACATCTGTGGTTTTTTCTCTGTATTCCCCTTCTACGTCAGTGCCGTAAGGTAAGACTCCATAAAAATTAGCATCCGCACTCGTAAGTACATCTCCATAGGCAAAAACTGTCGTGGTACCGGCACGAGCGGCATATTCCCATTGGGCTTCTGTGGGGAGTGTGTATTGCATGGATTCATTGATGATGCCTTTTTCCCTGTCCATGGCTGTGAGTTTTTCACAAAATGCTAGTGCGTCTTCGTAACTGACAAAACACATAGGCTGATTATCGCCTATAGCCGAAGGTGTGTTTTTGAGATTGGCGCCGCGACCTAGAGGCCCTTCCTTGGAGTCGATGAGTTCTTGTAATGAACTACCCATGACATACGCCCATTGTTTTTGGGTGACTTCGGTTTCTGCCATGAGAAATGGCTGAGTGAGGGTGACCTCTTTTTGGTCTTCATCACGGCCACGCCCTACTTCTGATTTAGAGCTACCCATGGTAAATTTACCTGCAGGGATATACAGGAGTTTCATTTCTACTGAGTTGGCAGCAATGCCTGTGGTAGGTAGTTCCTGAGTTTCAGCTTGAGCCAAGCTAAATAAGGACAATACGGCACCGCTGATGGCAGCACCTAGAAAGGTATGTTTCATAGATGTATGTTTTAGTTATAAATTTTAGTTATAATGTAGTGTGTAAAATCTATGCCTCACGCTAAATACAGTTTAGATAATAAACTTAGTTAGGAATAAGGCGCAAACTTCATAAAACTAACGCCATTAAAATACGATTTTATTTATCTTATTTCAAAACAAATAAAAATAATTTTATAATATAAGACAAAAGCGCAGAGATTTTAGAGGGATAGACTCACGCAAAGGCGCTAAGACGCAAAGGTTTTTAAAAAGTATGATTATGGATTAATTTTAGAGTATCCACAATTAATAGTCCCTTAAAGGGTTTAACTAATGATGATTTTTAGTTATGGCCTTTCCTTTTTTCTTGGCGGCTTGGCGTGCGCTTTTTTATTTGGCTACTTCAATGATTTTGGCAATAACCTGATCACGAGCAGTGACTAGAGGACCATCCATGCGGATGCCTGCGGCTAGAGCGTGACCACCTCCTCCAAAGCTTTGGCAGATTTCACTGGCATTGATGGTAGGTGTTTTTGAACGCATACTCACACGGATTTCGTTGCTATCACTTGAAATCTCTTCAAAGAATAAGGCGACTTTGACGCCTTCGATTGAACGAATAATATCGATGAGGTCTTCGCTGTCTTCTGGTTGTAATTGGAGTTCTTCCTTAACTTGAGCGGTGAGGAACCAATGAGCAATAAGACCGTTATGCTCAACTTCTAGGGTATTTAGCAAATGCTTGAGCAACTGCACCTTGCGGTAAGGCTGTTCACCATAGGTAGCCGAGTTGACGGCTCCGACATTGAGCCCATCATCAATAATGTCAGCTGCAATACGATAAGTTTTAGAAGTGGTTGCTGGGTACTGGAAACTACCCGTATCAGTAGAAATACCCACATAAGCAGCCATTTGTCCCTGTTCACCTAATTTCCAGCCACCTGCTTGCACAAGTTCGTAGATAATTTGACCTGTAGCTGGGCTGGTGCCATCAATATAATTGACGGTGCCGTATTCTGGGTTACTTGGGTGGTGATCTATATTAAACCAGACTGGAACTTGCTTGCCTGCTTTGAGACTGTTAGGCCCTACTCTGTCATGTTTCGCTGTATCAAGAGCAATCACAGCGTCTACATTGACTGGTTCTGGAGTTGATTGTTGCACTTTTTCACTACCTTTGAGGAAGGTTAGGTTACTTGGACAACCGTCTTCGTTATAATAAATGACTGTTTTTCCTAAACGCTCAAGCGCATCACCTAAGGCTAGTTGTGAGCCAATAGCATCACCATCAGGACGGATATGACTAAGCAGGAGGAAACTATCGTACTGTTCGATTTCTTTGGCTAATTCTTGTAAATTCATAAAATTATATAAGTTGGTGTTGGGCTAAATCTTGGATATCTATCAATCCAACGACGTGTAAGTCGTTATCGACGACGACAATTTCGTCGATGTTGTATTGCTCAAATAATTTGAGTGCTTCGACAGCTAATACATCTTGTTGGATATGAATAGGTAGGCGTTTGCCTTGGGTGAAAACTGAGATTTGATGCTCGCCGATTTGCTGGTTGGCTTCGTAAGCACGGGCAAAATCACCATGAGTGAATATTGCTTGTAATTTATCCTCATTATCGACAATGACACAGGCTCCGCAACGATGAGTGTTCATTTTGTGTAAACCTTGGAGTACTGGTTTGTCCCCGGTAATAATAGCCATCGAATCCTTACGGCGCATCATATCACTCACCTTGAGCAACAAGGCACGCCCAAGGCTACCTCCTGGGTGGTAGCGGGCAAAGTCTTCGGCTTTGAATTGGCGAGCTTGGAGAAGCACCATTGCAAGAGCATCACCTAGCGCTAACATCGCTGTTGACGAAGTGGTTGGAGCTAGATTGAGTGGGCAAGCCTCTTCCTCTATTTCGCAGAGGATAACAGAATCACTATGCTTGGCTAATGATGATGTCGTCTTAGATGTAATAGCGGTTAAATGGATATTAAAACGTTTGATATGCGGGAGCAAGTTAAGCAGTTCGTTGGTCTCGCCCGAGTAAGAGAGAGCAATCACCACGTCTCCATTTTGCAATAGACCTAAATCACCATGTAGCGCATTTTGCACGTTCAAAACGACGCTTGCTACTCCTGTTGAGTTGAGTGTTGCACAGATTTTGTCTGCGATAGGTTGACACTTGCCCACACCAAAAATAACAACCTTGTAGCCCTTGGTATTAGCCGTAAGTATGGCGTCGATAGTTTTCTCAAAAGCCTCTCCTAAGAGTTCCGCCACATGCGCAATACCTTCCGACTCTTGTTTTAAAACTTGTTTTGCTTGCTTTATATAACTCATAAAATTGATTTAATCGACACAATGTTCAAATACCCCACCTCCTATTAACTCATCACCACGATAAAAAGCACAGATTTGCCCAGCAGCTATCGCACGTTGAGCTGTGGAGAATTGAATCTCTACTTGATCATCAGCAATATACGTAATCTGGCTTGCAATAGCAGGACTTCTGTACCTTGGTTGAATCAATAACATCTCATCCTGCGTATTAGGGTCTTGCCACGATAAGTGAGCGACTCTCCAAGTGCAACTATAAAGTTGCTCACTATTAGGTTCATCCCAACCTACAATAAGTTGATTCTTTTTGATGTCTTTGGCTACGACCACATAAGCCTTGCCCTCAACGGGAGAAGCGACCCCATGCCCTTTGCGTTGACCAATGGTGTAGAAGTGTAATCCTTCATGCTTGCCCATGATTTTACCATCGCGTGTTACAATATTACCTGGCTTGTCGGGCAAGTAATGCTTAAGGAAATCTTTCATTTTGATTTGCCCAATAAAGCAAATACCCTGACTGTCCTTTTTCTTAGCTGTGGGTAAGTCAAACTTTTCGGCGAGCTCTCTGACTTGAGATTTTTGGTACTCTCCAATAGGGAAATAGGCTTTTTGTAATTGCTCTTGAGTCATCATACTTAAGAAATAACTCTGGTCTTTATTACTATCTAGACCTCTTAACAAATGAGCGCCTCCCTGCTCATCTCTAAACACTCGTGCGTAATGACCTGTAGCCACACCTTCGAAACCTTGAGCCAGAGCGTAGTCTAAAAATATCCCAAACTTCATCTCGCGATTACAAAAAACATCAGGATTAGGCGTGTAACCCATAGCGTAGCCATCTACGAGATAGTCCACTATGCGTTCCTTATAAGCATCAATTAAATCAACAACACGTAGCTCTATACCGAGCTTTTCGGCAACCGCTGCAGCATCCTGTAAGTCTTCTTCCCATGGGCAATCACCTGGAATCCCCTCTTGGTTAATCCAGTTTTTCATGTAGCCTGCAACGACTTCATGCCCTTGCTCTAAGAGCAATGCTGCTGTCACACTAGAATCAACGCCTCCAGAGAGACCTACGAGAATTTTAGCCATGCTGGGTTATAGCAAGACACTTATTAAAAGTGAAGACGTAATATGTATTTTAGTTTTGAGGTTTTTAGCTTTCCTTTCTAAGTAATTACTCCTATATATCTAAGCTCAAAGCGCAATAGTTAAAAGCGCTTATCACTTTCTATATCTTTACACACTTTCTTATGTTAAATTGGCTCATTAAAATGGTTGTTGGTAGCAAAAACCAACGCGAAATCAAAAAAATCAAACCTATTGTAAATAAAATCAAAGAGTTTGAAGCATCTTACCAGTCTGAACCAGATTCTTTTATTCAAGCTAAGACTGAGGAATGGCAGGCTTATTTACACCGTTACTTACCACTAGAAACTCTTAGTAAAGCGCAACTTGAGCAGGCATCAGCCGAAGATCTACAAGAGGCAGCAACTATTCTCCAATACCGCTTTGATGCGCTTAAGACCACTTTCCCTGCGTTTGACACCACCATCGAAGCTAACGCACAAAGTATCGAAAATGCCAAAGCAACCTTTAGTCAGCACGAAGAAAAGTTTCATAATGATAGACAGAAATACTTAAATCTTATTTTACCAGAAGCCTATGCTCTGGTTAAAAACGCAGCGCGTAGACTCAGTGGTCAGACTTTTCATATTCTCGATCAAGATATGACATGGGACATGGTGCATTTTGATGTGCAGCTCATTGGTGGTATCGCTCTACACCAAGGAATGATTGCAGAAATGCAAACTGGTGAAGGTAAAACTCTCGTAGCTACACTCCCTGTTTATCTCAACGCTCTAACTGGTTTAGGTGTGCATGTGGTTACGGTTAATGATTACCTAGCTCGTCGTGACTCAGAATGGATGGGTGTACTATTTAAATACCTCGGACTAACTATTGGTTGTTTACAAAATCAAATGCCACATGAGCAAAAGAAAGCCGTCTATCAAGCAGATATTCTCTACGGTACTAACAGTGAATTTGGCTTTGATTATCTCCGTGATAATGGCATGGCTACGTCAAGCCGTGAACAAGTTCAACGTGAGCACTATTTTGCTATTATTGATGAGGTTGACTCGATCCTTATTGATGAAGCACGTACGCCATTGATTATTTCGGGTCCTAGTCTTGTGGCGCAAGAGCATCAATATGAACAATTCAAACCTATGGTGGAGCGTCTCGTTAAAAAGCAAAAACAACTCTGCCAAAGCTATGTCAAAGATATCAAAGACCTCCTTGAAAAAGATGAAGAAGAAGCAGGTAAACTACTTTACAAATTACAACTAGCTAGCCCTAGTAACCCTGATCTACTACAACTCCTCGAAGATCCTAATACGAGACGTCTGCTCGAGCGTAGTGAGCTATCCTTACTCGAAGACCCTAAGAAAAAAGCTCTCTTTGCCCTCAAAGAAGATCTCTACTACATCATCGATGAAAAATCTAATGATGCTGACCTCATGGAAAAAGGACGTGAATTTCTCTCTCCTAACCAACCTGAATCTTTTGTGGTACCAGACTTAGCGACAGCCTTCTCAGAAATTGATGGTAACAGCACTCTAAGTAATGAAGATAAACAGGCGCAGAAAGAAGCCTTGCAAACTGAGCTAGAGAAACAATCACTCAAAATTCACAACATCTCACAACTCCTCAAAGCCTACTCCATTTACCAAAAAGATGTAGACTACGTGGTGCGTGATAATCAAGTGGTGATTGTTGATGAGAACACAGGTCGTGAAATGCCAGGCAGACGTTGGTCAGATGGCTTGCACCAAGCTGTAGAGGCCAAAGAAGGTGTCAAAATCGAAGAAGAGACCCAAACTTATGCCACTATCACCATTCAAAACTACTTTAGGCTCTATCAAAAATTGGCAGGTATGACTGGTACAGCAGAGACTGAAGCTGCTGAATTCCATGATATTTACGATTTAGATGTGCTCCCTATTCCAACCAATAGAGAAGTACTACGTATCGATAACAACGATCAGGTGTACAAAACTCAGAGAGAAAAGTACCAAGCCTTACTTAAAACCATCAGCGAATGCTACGCCAAAGGTCAGCCTATGTTGATTGGCACAGCCTCAGTTGATGCCTCAGAAATGGTATCTCGCATGCTCAAGCAAAACAAGATTATCCACTCTGTTCTTAATGCTAAATACCACCGTCAAGAAGCAGAGATTATTGCTCGAGCCGGTCAAAAAGGCGCTATCACCGTATCCACTAACATGGCGGGTCGTGGTACTGATATTAAATTAGGCGAAGGTGTTGCTGAATTAGGTGGACTCATGGTCATTGGCACAGAGCGTCATGAATCACGTCGTGTTGACAGACAGCTACGTGGTCGTTGTGCACGTCAAGGTGATCCAGGTTGTACGCAATTCTTTATCTCATTTGAGGATAGTCTCATGCGTAACTTTGCTGCAGCTGACAAAATGACAGCGATGCTAGAGCGCCTAGGCTTAGAAGAAGGAGAATCTCTCGAACACCCATGGCTCAATAAATCGGTAGAAACAGCTCAAAAACGTGTTGAACAGCTCCATTACCGCAGACGTAAGTACGTGCTTGATTTTGATGATGTCATGAACCAACAACGTGAAGTGGTTTACGGCCTACGCCAAGAAGTACTCAACACCGAGGATACCAGTGGTCTACTCGAAGAGCTGATTACTGAAGGTCTAGAGTCCAAAGTCGCTGACTTCATGATTGATGGAGACATCCCAGGATTGGTTGAGTGGTACAAGCTCTACTTCCCAAGTATGATTACAGAGGAAGAGATTGCTGATTTAGGCAATAGAGAAACAGTGACTCAATTCCTACTTGAAAAAATCAAAGAAATCTACACTCTCAAAGTACAACACGAACAACCTGAGCTACTCAGTCAACTCGAGACTCATATCATGCTTGTCGCGATTGACAGACAGTGGCAATCACATCTCTACCAAATGGACGCTCTAAGAGAAGGGGTGCAGTTGCGTGCCCAAGGGCAAAAAGACCCACTCGTTGAGTACAAGAACGAAGCTTACAAACTCTTTTCTAGTCTGATGCAGACTATTAACGAAGAAATTCTTAGTAACCTATTTAGATCGAGTACTAGCCTTGAGAATTTTGAGAAATTCCTCAAAGCTCTACCTACCAACCAAAGCTCAGATGCCACTGTTGAAGCTGCAGCGACAACTGCGAATGCTAGTCAAAGCGCTAATACTCAAGCTCAGTCATCTGCTGCAGATGGTGATATCCAACTCAACTATGAGAAGCGTGTCCCTTACCGCAGAACAGAGGCCAAGATTGGGCGTAATGAGCCCTGCCCTTGTGGTTCAGGTAAGAAATATAAACACTGCTGTGGAGCTGACAAGTAATCAGAAGTCAAACTGACACTTAAGGAAAGCGCTACTTCAACTTATCTAGGTCGTTATTTAAGGGCATAGCAGTAGCGGTTGATTCGCCCAGCCTTACTCAGGCTGTCGCTCACCCTTGTTTCTTTAAAATATAGTATAAATGACTAGATTTAAGAGCAGTAGTTGTTTTTAAATTGAACCTGCTAAGG
>DGJT01000003.1 GCA_002387565.1 Akkermansiaceae bacterium UBA4589
CTTGCAAGATATTATTGCTATCTTGGGTATGGACGAACTTTCTGACGAAGACAGACTTGCTGTAGATCGTGCACGTAAGATTGAGAAATTCCTTTCTCAACCATTCCACGTAGCAGAGATTTTCACAGGTATTTCTGGTCAACTTGTTTCAGTTAAAGATACAGTAGCAGGTTTTGCTGAAATCCTTGATGGTAAGCTCGATGACGTGCCAGAAAACAATTTCTACATGAAAGGTGGCTTAGACACTGTAGAACGTAGCTAAGTAGCCTTAACTACATTGAGAAGCTATTCTCTAACTAAAGAAATATCATGTTAAAATTAGAAATCATCACTCCTGAGAAAAAAGTTCTCTCAGAAGAAGTATCTAGCTTAATTATTCCTGATAACCAAGGTGGAGAAATGGGGATTTTGCCTCAACATGCTGCTTTAGTAACTCTTACTCAAGGCGGTGTTTTAACTTATGATAAGGCAGGAGTCGAAGTCTCTATGGAGATTGGCTCAGGTATTATTGAAGTGTCAGAGGACACGGTGAATATCTTGGTTGCCAAAGTAGGTTAAGCTTGCGCTTCAACTCATTTAAAAAGCCTAGTAGATTTATTTCTGCTAGGCTTTTTTGTATCAGGATAGAATCACTATTGCTAAAGTATGATTTAACAAGACTTTGAGCGTCATTCTTGCTTGACGATTTAGATACAGCTCTCTAATCTTTTGCTACTTAACCAATTAATTGCTGTGGATTTTAAAGATATTAAAAAAATTGTCGAACTCATGGAGAGATATGAACTCTCTGAATTTTCATTAGAACAAGCCGAAGGGGATAATATCCAACTTAAAAGAGGAGGTACTCAACCAGTTATTAGTGCTGTTCCTGCAGCATTACCAACCGCGGCACCAGCACCTGCTCCAGTTGCCGCAGCGTCACCTGCAGAGGCACCAGCTGCCGCTCCGGTTGCTTCAGGTAAGACTATAGACTCACCAATGGTGGGCACTTTTTATGTTAAACCTGCCCCAGATGCTGATAATTTTGTCAGTGTGGGTGATAGTGTTTCAGAAGGTCAAGTGATCTGTATTATCGAGGCGATGAAAGTGATGAATGAAATCAAAGCTGAAGCCAGCGGAACCATCACAGCTATTGTAGCAGAAGAGGGTAAGCCAGTACAATTTGGTGACCCACTTTTCCAAATTTCTTAATTTTCTAATCTAAGTGATTCAAAGCTTAGATTTAATTTAATTTTTAACATTATGTTTAAAAAGGTTCTTATTGCTAACCGTGGCGAGATTGCACTCAAAGTGGTGCGTGCTTGTCGTGAATTAGGTGTAACATCTGTAGCTGTTTATTCTGAAGCTGATGTAGATTCAATGCACGTGCAGCTTGCAGATGAAGCTGTTTGTATCGGAGCAGGCCCTAGCTCAGAGAGTTACTTAAAAGCAGACCGTATATTAGCTGCCGCAGAAATTACTCATGCTGACGCTATACATCCAGGTTATGGTTTCCTTTCTGAAAATGCACGTTTTGCAGAAATTTGCGAAACTAGCGGAATCAAATTTATTGGGCCAAGTGCGGAGACTATTCGCACAATGGGAGACAAGAACACAGCACGCCAAACCTCTATTGCGAGTGGCGTGCCAGTCACACCTGGTTCTGATGACGTCATTCCTGATGTTAAAACAGGTTTAAAATGGGCTCAAGAAATTGGGTTTCCAGTGATGATTAAAGCCACTGCTGGCGGTGGTGGTCGCGGTATGCGTCCAGCCATGGATGAAAGCGAATTTGCAGAGCAATACCATGCAGCTAGCTCAGAGGCTATTGCTTGTTTTGGTAATGGAGCTTGTTATATCGAAAAATTAGTGCTCAATCCTCACCACGTAGAGGTGCAAGTCATTGGTGATGAACATGGTAATTATACTCACCTTGGTGAGCGTGACTGCTCTATGCAACGCCGTAACCAAAAAATCATTGAGGAATGCCCAAGCCCATTTATCACAGATAAATTGCGCAAAGAGATGCACGCGGCATCGGTTGCCTTGATCAAAAGAATTGACTACAGAAATGCAGGTACGATTGAGTATCTAGTGGATGAGAAATCTGAGAACTTTTACTTCATGGAGATGAACACCCGTATCCAAGTTGAACATCCAGTTACCGAAGAAGTGATGGGTTGTGATCTAGTCAAAGAGCAAATCCGTATTGCTGCAGGTGAGAAACTCTCACATAACGTGCTTAATAAAGTGCCTCGTGGACACAGTATTGAGTGCCGTATTAATGCAGAAGACCCTTATAATGAATTCCGCCCTAGTCCAGGTCAAATCACTTTATGGTACACACCAGGTGGTAAGGGTGTGCGTGTAGACTCACACGTGTATTCAGGTTATCAAGTGCCGCCTTATTATGACTCAATGATTGCTAAGCTCATCGTTACAGCTTCAACACGTGAGATTGCTATTGAACGTATGAAACGCGCTCTTTCTGAATTCATGATTGAAGGCATCAAAACCACAATCCCTTTTCAGTTAGAAATTATGAACCAACCGGACTTTATCAAAGGCGACTATGATATTGGTTGGGTCGCTCGTTACATCGAGGAACAAGGCTATTAAGTCGGTTAAATTCATCTTTTTAAAAATAAAAGCCATAGAAGTTTTCTTCTATGGCTTTTTTACAATAAGAAAGCCGTAGGTAACGCTATACTTAAATTATTATGAACAAAGTTTTCAGTATTTTTTTATTTGGTTTGCTAATCCACAGTTCAAGTTCTTCCCAAGCAGTAAGTCTGGACGAATATAGTTATGGTTATTGGCTTAATGGTTGGCATAAACTTGAATTAGATAAGAGCCCTGACATTTTGGTATTAGAAACGAATCGTTATGCTTTGGCTTTAGATATGGATGACTTAGCAACGCCACATTTAGGGGCTATTAATGACTCGCTTAGTTACGAACAGGCTTTAGATAACCGTGATTTAGATATTGAATCACTGCCTAAGGCAAACTTGCTTCTGCAAATTACTTTAAATGGTGAGGTGTATACGGCCAAGACAAGTGAAGCAGGGCTAAGAGAGGACTCTTATAGGCTAGCGGCTGCTCAGTTATGGGAATCTGCACGTATAGCTCAACATTATGAACTAGTGAATCTCGAATTTAAAAGTCAAGCAGGCGCAACTCTGCCTGCATTAGTTGATTTGCATATCGTGGCATGGCATAACAGCATAAGTTTAACCTTGGATGTCAAAGCTTCATCACCGGCAGGGCAAATGGCTTTAGAAGATGCTCAAGTTCAACTAAGTATGAAGAGTGCCTTAGGCCAGTGGCAGAGTACAGGTCGTTATTCTGTAGGTGATAAGGGTAAGCAAAAATTCACGCTGACTTGTAATTTAGATGGGCCTCAACAAAAAGAAGTCACAATTAAGGTTAATAATGACCAAGGGCAGAATTTCCCTGTGCAATTTAACGAGCAAAAAAACAGCTATATCACTCATATTGACTATGTAGAGCGAGATTGGAAAACAGGTTATACTGATATTCGTGATTATGATGAATTTACGATAAAAGTATCAGGCACGAAACAGAGTCAATCAATACCTTTTTTGCTTAGGTTAGATGATGTAGCTAATATTACAGGGTTCAGCCCTATTTTATGTGATAGTGATGGTAAGCCGACAGGTATACCTGTGCAGCTGAGTAAAAACTGGCATGAACGTTCCATGGGGAACTATCTCATGGCTTATATGAGTCTACCTGCAAAAACTAAAACTCATTATTACACGTTACGCATTCCTTACAGTTTTTATGGGGAATTACCTACAGCTAGTCATTCGCAATTAAGCCTTATTGGTTATACCCAAAAGCGGGGTAATGGACGTTGGGATCAATTAGCTATTGGCAGTTTTGGTGAAACTATCTGCTTTGATGTAGATATGAGCTGTGTAGATAATATGATTACAGATATTCGAGGTCTTTTCCTTAGAAACGGTAAAGATGGCAAAAAGTGGTCATGGACTGATGCAGGGTGGGGCGGTGATTGGCTCAATATCAAAGATGAAGCTCAAGACAAGTATTACCCAAAACAACTCAAGACAGCCTACTTATCTCATGGCCCCTGTATCACTGATGTTAGATACTCGGGTTATTATGGAATGAACCGCGAAGTCGAGCTCATGGCTCAGGTTCAAACTTTAAGAACTAATGATTATAACCGCGTTTTTCAAAAATTACGCTACACTTTTACCCAAGATGTCACCCCAGAGTCGATTAGCCTCTTTAAATTAGGAAAAAGTTTTCATTACCAAACTCCCGCTATAGCTTACGGTAATAAACAAGGTCTCATTAAAGAACACCAAGTCCCCAAAACCCTTAAGCATCGAGATCTATTTTTAGAAGATATTCCAATCACAGGGGCAGCACCATGGTGGGTAGCCTTCCCGCAAGGTCAAATAACCAAGAGCAACAAAGGCAATGGTTATAAATCTTTAATTATCAGAGATTACAAGGTTGTAGCTAACGGTAAGACTTATACCCAACCGCGCTTTAATAGCCCTAACCATGCCCCTCACAAACATCACTCACAACCTAATCTAGATTTAGAAATACTAGCACCTAAAGAAGTAACGGTTTTCAAAGCAGGTGATACTATAGAGCTCAATTTAGAGTTAATCGCTTTGCCTCGTCACATAGACGACTATTACGGAAATAATCAAAGCTTTAGAGAGCACTTATCACAACATACAAACTCTTGGAAAACTACACATAGAGAGGCCGTGATGAATGATATTAATTTAGAGGTCAAAGGTGGCGTAGTAGAAAATAATTACCCTATTGTTATTCAAAAGCAAGCTGACCAAATAGCTGTCATGATAGAAAGAGCTGTCGGAGCTGTACCGATCTCATTTAAAGGTTTAGATAGTGCCACGGATTATTCTCTCTACCAGTTGATGAATCAAAAATGGGTGAAATTTCATCCAGAAGTACATGGTAATGATTATTGGCAAACAGACTATGACCCTTCCACTCAAACTTACCAAATCAGCTATAATTTACCACTAGATGCAGTAGAGAACTCTAAGTGGCTCTTAAAGAAAGAATAATGAATGAACTATAAATGCTTTTTAGTCTTTCTCGGCTTGCTAATACCTAGATAGATACATTATTATATTATTAATGGTTAAGCTGAAAAAAGTTCTCATCATTCTCGTAATAGCGTCTAGTTTACTTGCTTTAACCGTATTTATAGGGCTTGATATTGTTATTAAACAACAAACTCAACTGCAACTATATAATGACATAGATAGCCTGCCTAAACACAAAGTAGGCTTACTGTTAGGAACGGCAAAATACACCACCAATCCTAAAGGAGGTATCAACCTCTATTATAAATACCGTATCCAAGCTGCAGTGGAGCTGTATCAAGCCCAAAAAATAGATTATATCCTAGCTAGTGGAGATAATAGTAAATACAACTACAATGAACCTATAGAAATGCAGAATGACCTGGTCAAAGCAGGGATACCCAGAGACAAAATCTACCTTGATTACGCAGGTTTTCGTACCTTAGACTCAGTCGTTAGAAGTCAGCGCGTCTTTGGCCAAGACAGCATTACTATTATCTCTCAACCCTTTCACAACCAAAGAGCCTTATTTATAGCCAAATACAAAGGCATAGATGCCGTAGGTTATAATGCCAAGGCCGTTCAAGGTAGCTACTCTTGGCGCACCAAAATCAGAGAAAAATTCGCCAGAATCAAAATGCTAGGTGACCTTATATTTAATAAGCAGCCTAAGTTTCTCGGAGACCCCATCCCCATAGGTTTTTAAGAGGTGCTTTTGAATAAATTGAGCACTTCTCAAACTGTCGTGGTGCTCGAGTAGCTTTACCTACACTGCGCTCCACGGTTTTTCATCAGCGCCCAATTTAAATCAAAATCGTAGTTGAGAGAATCTCAACTACTTCAGCCTCTTAAAATAAGAAAAAGATAATTAAAGTGATTAAAATTGTTTATATTTGTTTTTTAAAATACAAATAAGCGTTGATTTTTATTTTTTTAGGTGTAAATACAAGGGAGTTATGATTCGTAAATTTAGATTATCTAATTTTTGTTCTTTTTTAGATGAGGTTGAGGTTGACTTTACAGTGGGTGCTAAAGTCAGTACAGATTTCTCATTTGCTGAACTATCAGATGGGAGGAAGGCTTCTTTGACTAGCGGTGTATTTGGAGCTAATGCTTCTGGTAAGACTAATTTATTAAAAGCATTAGCTTTCTTAAGATACTTCATGTGGGCCTCATATCATAACTTAAGTCCTGAAGAAGCTATTCCTGTTGATGTTTTTTCTGGGGTCACGGATACATCTAAGCCTGCTTGTTTTGAAATTGAATTTGAAGGAAAAACTGAGAAAGGTGATTTGCAACGTTATTTATATAAACTTAAACTAGACTCTAAAAAAGTATATGAAGAAGTATTAAAGGTCTATAATAGTAAGACTAATCAGTACAATCAAATTATGGTACGTAAGCAGGAGTCAACGAGCGATGAACCAAATTTGCTAGGTTATAATAGCTTCTCTAAATTATCAGCAGTGCAAAAGTTATTAGCAGATAGACCTAATAGCTCTATGCTAGCAGCAGGGTTAAATACAGGAAGACAAGATTTTAAGAATATAGAGTCTATATTTGGAAAGATTAGAACTAATGTTCGTAGAAGAGGTAAAGAAAATACACATTTTGATAGTTTTGAAAGTTTATTAAGTTGCTCAGAGTATTTTCATGAACATCCTGAATATCAGAGTATGCTTAAGGAATTTATCCAAGTAGCTGATGTAGGTATCAAGGACTTTGAAATTAAGCCTATTCTAGTTCCAGGAAATGATGAAAAAACTAAAGATTCTCATCTTATTTATTTTGTTCACCAAGGTCCTGATAAAGATTTTGAACTAAATATTACTCAGGAATCGACAGGTACTAAGAGATTATGTTTATTAATGTATGAATTTATCTCAATCCTAAAGGGTGGGGGAATTGCTATTATTGATGAAATGGAATCAGATTTACACCCTCATTTAATTCCTACTATTTTAAGTCTATTTAACAATCCAGAAATTAACGAGCAACAAGCTCAGCTTTTCTTCACTTGCCATCATGTTGAAATACTTAATTATTTATTTAAAGAGCAGATTATTTTAGTTGAAAAAGATAATTGTTGTGTAAGTGATGCCTATAGACTTGATGAAATTAAAGGAGTTAGAAAACAAGACAACTTCTTTGCTAACTATAATTCAGGTAAATATGGAGCTGTGCCTAACACTAAAACTCTTATTCTTTAAAATCATTTAGATATGAATAAGAGAAGAAGAAAAGAAAGGTTAGAGAAAGAATCTTTGATTCTCTTTGGTGAAGGACCTTCAGAAGCTTTATTTTTAGAATTATTTCGTAGTTATTATAGTGATGAGTTGAGTAATAAAAATATAGATGTTGGTAATGCACATGGTGGTTCACCTCAGAATATATTTATTAAACTAAACAAGGAATATCTCCAAACTGGGAATAGTGAGACACCCTGCTTAGTATTAATGGATAGCGATATACATTTAGATGAGTATTCTAAAGGTTTTTTGAAGACTCATTCTAATGTTAAAGTTGTTTATTCAGCACCTCAATGTATAGAAGGCTTATTTTTAACCTTACTTGATGATCAATTGGTTTTAAGTCAACAAAACTCTAAAAAATTTAAAACACACTTTCAAAAAAACTATTTAAAAACTAATGATAGTAAAATATTAGTTAGGCTTAAGTACAAAAGAGAACAATTATTCCCTAAAGCATTAATAGAGTCTAAAGTAAATCACGTCCCTCAAATAAAAGAAATTCTAGAGTTCTTGGGTGTTAATAAAGAAGACTAAATAGTGTAAAGATGTTAGCCTAAAAATTAATAATCCTTATTCGCTTGTTTGAGTTTTTTATCGGCCTTTTTTTCTTTGGCGGTTTTGGCAGGTGCTTTCTTTAAGCTTTTTTTGACGTCTTTTCCTTTTCCCATGATCTTTAGTTGTTAATAGTTGATTTAATAAATCTAATCCAGAGCTAGAGCCATAAGTCTTGATAAGGTATAGCTATTGCTACGACCTTATCTATCTGTAGAAAAATTAGAGTACTATGATTAAATAGGATTATGAACTACTTAGCAACTATGTATTCAGCAGATAATAATTATTTAGTTTTTTCAGACTCAGATAGCTCTTCTTGAATAGTGTTTTGGAGCTTTTCTTTGAGTTCTTTTTTATGGTCTATTTGTTTTTGTAAATCGGTTTTAGTGGACTCATCTGAAGCTTCTTTGAGTTCTTTTTTAAGCTCATCTAATTGTTGAATCGTTTCTTTGAGATCATTCTGTTTGTTTTCGATAGCTTCTGATTTGATAGCTTCATCAAAAATAAGTTTTTCATGTAAATCTGATGGTTCTGTTGAGGTTTTTTGTTGAGTTTTTTCTGCAATGAAGATTTGGCTGTCAACACGCCTTTGGTTCATAAATGTAGGGGATACAATCTCAATATTATTATGGTGTAGTTGGTCTATGACATGAGCATTGAGTAGAGAACTAATGCTAAAAAACAGACTGCTATCCTCTAAAAAACCATGTATTTTATAAGAAACAGAAAAATCACCTAAGTTAGTGATATAAACATAAGGATCTGTAAGTCCCGTATCAATAGCGGCTTTTTTAAGCGTTTCTTCAATCTTTTCGTGGGCAATATCATAACCTAGAGACACTGTGGTAGAAATAACAGTATTACTCTTACGAGTTAACTTTACAGGTTTTTGTGCAATATACAGGTTAGGGATATTGATGAAATTACTATCTTCTAGTTGAAGTTCAGTGTGAAAGATGCTTTTTTTGATGACTCGACCTTGAAACTCACCAATTTTAATCAGGTCACCATTTTTAAATCGAGAAATGGAATTATTCATAATTCCAGCAATTAAATTACCCAATACAGTGGTTGAACTAAGCGCGATACCGGCACTGAGAATTAAACCTATAAAACTAAGTATCTGACCTTTGAGAGCTTTATCAATAGGGAGGATAAGGACAAAGGTGAGCATGCCCAATATAGTGAGAAAGAATGAAATAGCCCCCTTAGCAAGGTTACCTTTAGAAGACTGAATAAATGTGGCGTGTTTAAAAAACCAAGAGTTACAGGCCAAGAGTAAGATTAAGACTAGAACAACCATCACGGGGGTTAAGCATAGGCTCAATGCTTTAATTAAAGGTTCCATAGTCATTATTTAATAAACCTATCTAGATGAGTTGTCAAATATTAGCCTTTTAGTAATAATGATAAGTTAATCTTTTTGATTGATTAATCTTTTGCTACAAGCAGTTTTTAGTTATATTTTTTCAAAATAATAACTATGAAAACAAGGCAGGAAAGACTCGCTCTTTTGCAAGATTGCAAGCTCTATGGGATTGTAGATTTAGGCTATGTATCTCAGAGCGACGCTTTGAGTGTAGCAGAGGAGCTCTTGAATGCAGGAGTGTCCGTATTGCAGTTGCGTGCTAAGAATGTTGCATTAGATATCGTTGAGGTGTTAGCGGTTCAATTAGTGGACTTAGTGGCTAGTTATTCTGCTATTTTTATCCTCAATGATTATCCAGAGCTGGCTTTAAAAGTGGCGGCGGACGGGGTTCATGTTGGTCAAGAGTTACAAGATGGCAGTTCTACCAATTTAACTCAGGTGCGCAGCACAGTCGGCAAAGCGATGATTATAGGTCACTCTACGCATAGTTATGCACAAGCTGTTCAGGCACAGCGGGATAAAGCTGATTATATTGGGTTTGGTCCGTTATTTGTCACTCAAACTAAGCCTGGGCGTGCAGCTATAGGCTTAGATGATATTACCAAAGTTAGAACAGCATTAGGTTTAGAGTACCCGGTATTCTGTATTGGTGGAGTTAATAGTGAAACTTTGGATTTAGTATTAAAGAGTGGAGCCAACCGAGTGGTCATTGTCTCCGACTTATTGTTAGCTGAGGATATTACAATCAAGGCTAAGTCTTTACTTGAAAAGTTAGGTTAATAGCGTTAGGTTGTTGCTATGAAACATAATGTATTTTTCTGGTTAAAAGATGATGTTACTGCTGAGCAAAGAGAGAACTTTGAGCAAGGGATCGAAGCTTTACTCAAGAATGATGAAATCAAAGCGGGCTCATGGGGAACACCCGCAGCGACCGATCCTCGTCCTGTCATCGATCACAGTTACGATTACGCGCTAGCCGTAGAATTCGAATCTATAGCTCATCACGACCGTTACCAAGTTCACCCCGATCACGATGTCTTTCTTCATGATTATAAGGACTTGTGGCAAAGCGTAAAAATCTACGACTTTTCATAATGTATGTCTGATATTAGCCATCTACGACAAAACTATGAGCGAGCCGAGCTATGTGAGAGTTCTGCGTTGGCCTGTCCGATTAAGTTTTTTCAGCAATGGCTAGATGAGGCAATTGCCGAGCAAGTGCGAGAGCCTAATGCGATGGTCTTGGCAACAGTGGTTGATAAACAACCTTACCAACGCACTTTATTACTTAAATTTTTGAGCCAAGAAGGCTTTGCTTTTTTTACTAATTATGAGGGGCGTAAAGCTCAACAATTAGCGGAAAATAATTCAGCTTCGCTCTTGTTTTTATGGTTGGATTTAGAGCGGCAGGTGCATATCACAGGTGTAGTGACTAAACTATCCAAACAAGAGTCAGAAGCCTATTTCAAGGAAAGACCACGTGAGAGTCAATTAGGTGCGTGGGCATCTAAGCAGAGTGAAGTCGTTGAGAATAAAGAGCAGCTACTTGCTCAATACCAAGAAGTAGAAGCTCGATTTAAAGGTCAAGACGTGCCTAAACCTGACTCATGGGGTGGTTATATTCTACAACCTGAAACGATTGAGTTTTGGCAGGGTGGTTCTGGTCGCATGCACGATAGGCTTATCTATGAACGTGTGGCTGAGCAGAATAGTTCAACTCAAAGTTCAGCGTGGACAATTAAGCGCTTATCGCCATAATATCTTCATCAGCTATGGCTAAAAATGTAAGAATAAGACCTGAGGAGGATTGGCTAAGTCGTAAGCAAAGCGCGACTAAGCAAATCAATCGTAGGCTTAATCTAAAGCATGAGACCTATAAGCACCACTCTACGATGGCCACGCCCAACAAGGGCTTGCATAGTTGGTTTGGGATAGGCTCATTATCTGTCATGCAAGCGAGTTTACGCTTTATCATTGCGTTGCTATTGTTGCCCTTGGTTTGGATTTTCTTGGAGTCATTGTTTAAGCATATTGCTTCACTGAACTGGCAAGACTCAGCAATATGGCTCAACCCATCTGTATTTTATTTTATTGTGGGCGCAGTGATGGCTGGAGCTTGGTTTTTTACTCGTGTCTTAGAAGGAGTGTTTTTATGGCTTTATGTGCTGGGTCATGAGTTGACTCATCTAGTCGTGGCTTGGACACTCTATGGGGCTAAGATAAAAGATTTCAAAGTGACACGCAAGGGTGGTTATGTCGTGATGGATAAAAGCAATATATGGATTGCTCTAGCACCTTACTTTGTTCCATTCTGGTCACTGATTGTTGGCTTGCTCTGGTGGTTGAGTATGTTACTGATTGATTGGAAGTTTGAAGACGCTGTAGGTTATGGACTGATGGGGATGACTAGCGTCTTCCATTTGTTGTGGACCTTGCGAATTTTACCTTTAGAGCAACCTGATATTAAGGAAAACGGGAGTTTCTTTTCTTTAGTACTCATTTTAGTACTAAATCTATTAATTTTAATCACTTGGTTTAGTTTTATTTTTGATTCATTTGAGCTCAGAGAATATATCTACTACTGGCAAGAAACCTTTATAATGAGAATAAAAAACTTAGGCTCTTGGTTTGGGTTGTCATGATAAAAAAACACCATGTTATTTGATGATTTATTTGAAGACTTACCAGATGAGGCAAAGAGCAGTAAGACTCAGTCATCACTGCCAGTAAAATCAGAGGTAAAAGCTATTTCTGTTTCAGCCTTAGTGAGGCAGATGAAACAAACCTTGCAAACTCAGGTAGGTGAGTGCTGGGTTGAGGGAGAGGTGAGCAATGTGCGTCGCCCTAAGAGTGGGCATGTGTATTTCTCACTTAAGGATAGCAATGCTCAGATTTCATGCACAGCCTTTCGTATTCAAGCCTTGCGTCTAGGTAAGCTCCTCGAAGACGGAGAACAAATTAAACTCTTTGGTGAGGTCACTATTTACGAAGCTCAAGGGCAGGCACAAATCATTGTCAAGAAAGCAGAAAAAGTCGGTGAGGGAGATCTACAAAAACAACTCGAAGCTCTCAAAGCTAAACTGCAAGCAGAAGGTTTATTCGAACAAGATCACAAACAAGCGCTACCTAAGTTTCCTTTGCATATCGGGCTCATTACCTCTGACTCAGGAGCCGTAATCGAAGATATGGAGCATGTATTGAGTCGCAGAGCTCCATGGGTAAGACGCTCTATTTACCCTGTCAAGGTGCAAGGGCTAGGAGCGGCAGAGGAAATTGCGCAGGCTATTGAGCAAATCAACGAACATGTAGAGCAAGGAAAGTTAGATATACAATTACTTATTGTGGGTCGAGGCGGTGGCTCTATCGAGGATTTATGGTGCTTTAATGAAGAAGTTGTAGCTAGAGCCATCTATGCCTCTAAGTTACCTATCATTTCCGCCGTAGGACATGAAATCGATTTTACCGTGGCAGATTTAGTTGCTGATTTACGCGCACCTACACCGAGCGCCGCTGCTGAACTGGCTGTACCTGATAAGCAAGAACTGCAAGGCAATATCAACTACTTTAGACAGAGAATGAGTCTCTATATAGATCGCCAACACGCTACCGCTAAAAGAGAGTTTGATATTGCTCGTCAATTCCTCAAATCACTTTCTGTTGATTACGCTTTGCGTGAGTACCAATGGAGAGCAGATGACTTATCTGCGCGCTTGGAGTCGAGTGTTAATACTGACTTAGAATTACGTAAACAACAACTAACCTTGCTCAAGCAATCCCTCAAATCAGCCCACCCACAAGTTGGGCTAACTAGAAATCAAGAAGATTTAGTCAAGCTACGTGCCCAACTCAATCAAGCGATGCAGTATCAGTTAGAGCGCAAGCAGGCTCAATTTAAATCACAAAAAGAACTCTTTGAGATGTATAGCATAGACTCAACTCTTAAGCGTGGTTTTTCGATTACGACGAATCAAGCTAAACAGGTGGTTAGTGATATTTCACAAGTTGAGGCAGGAGATACCTTGATAACTCAGCTTGCTCATGGCAAACTAGAGGTCACTATTAAAAACAAAGAAACCTAAAAGATGTCAGATGTATTTAAGATAAGTCCAACTAAAGCAGGGGAAAAAGAGTTTGGTGCTCAAGAAAGAGAGCAGCTCATCGAATATCTCCAAGCTCAAGGTTACGATTTAACAACCTTAGATGAAGACAACTACTTTCAAGAAAAAATCCAGCGAGCGATTATGAATCAAGGCGCAACAAAATGCCTTGATCAGAGCTTGATTTGTGAATCCGTATTGCCAGTGAGCGATGACACCACACTACTCACCTCTATTATTAAATGCCACTTAGGCCAGCTGCAAGCGACCCAAGAATTACTCGTCATAGATCCTTACTTTTTCCCTGATAGGGTAGAGCAAGCGTCATACTTGACCATGTTGCTAAACACCTTTAGAGATGCCGTAAAAGGTATTACCAATTTCAAAGTCGTCGCTAAACCAGGAGTCAACAGACCCTTAAAAAATGAATTTTTTATCCAACTCAAAAAAATCAACCCACAATTACAAACCTATTTAACAGAATCTGATGACTTCCATGACAGATTTATCATTGCAGATGGTCAGCGAGGAGCATTTATCGGCACCTCACTTAATGGAATAGGTCGCAAGTACGCACTCATCGATTATATGCGAGATGAAGATGCGCAAGAAATTTACCAAGCCTGCCAAGAAGGTTGATTTGATTGATGGCTATACGCCACCTAGCTGCGCTAGGCACGTCGATATAAATATCTACTGTCCAAAATTACTCGTTATTCACTCGTAATTGTTCGCCCGCTTCTACTCGAAGCGTCGCTCACCCTAAAGGGCTGTCACTATGTTCCAGTCTTATCAGCTCCTTATAGCGTCGCTGATTTCACTGTTCACTTTTCACTGTTCACTTACTCTGTCTAGGGTGGAACTGCTGATGAATTGATTGCAGATGCTTCTGATTCACTGCAGTATAAATTTGAGTAGTAGCTAAGTCTGTATGCCCAAGTAACTCTTGAATAACCTTGAGATTAGCTCCGTTTTCTAACAGATGAGTAGCAAAGCTATGACGCAGTAAGTGCGGGTAGATATTTTGACTCAGGCCAGCTTTTACGGCTCGTTTTTTGACCATGTCACGGATACGCTGGGTGCTCAATTGAACCCCTCGAATAGAAATAAATAGATAAGCTGAGTTGGGCTTCCCCTTGAGTAATAGAGGGCGTTCATGTTCGAGATAACTTGTTAGAGCTTTGAATGCAGGGCCACCAATAGGGAGCATTCTTGTTTTAGAGCCCTTACCAATCACTCGTATCCATTGTTCGTCAAAATCCACCCATTCTAGCTTAGCATCGCTAATTTCTGAGAGACGCAGTCCAGAGCTGTAAAACAGCTCTAAAATAGCCTTATCACGCTTAGCTAACTTGTCTGAGGTGTCGAGACTCTTGAGTAATTGCTCAATATGTTTAATCGAACAGGTTTCAGGTAGCTTTTTCTCTACTTTGGGAGTGAGGAGAGGTTCAGCTATGTCCTTGCTGATTAATGATTTAAGGAACAGGTATTTAAAGAATATTTTAATATGTACCAGTAACAGGCGTTTGGAGCTACTGGCTAATTGATGCTCATCATCGAGCTGCGCCATGAATTGGCTCAAGTGCTCTGTACTTATAGACTTAATATTTAGGTTAGGTGAGATTTTTTGTTTTTCACACCACCTTTTAAGATGAGTCAGACTCTGCAACACCGATTGCTGATAAGTCTCAGACAAACCCTTGTCAATCGCAAGGTAGCGCAGAAAATCATCTATAAGCTCGTCAGTCATAAAGTAATATATTAGATCACACTACACGCCAAAAAATCAACGATAGGAAGTAGATTTCAAGGATCATAGGTAAATTGAAGTTAATTAAAAGAATGATGATAAATAAGAAAATGAAAGTTTGAGTAAGATTAGAGCAACTGCGTTGCTTTAATAAAGTAAAAGAAGCCATAGCTCTTTTGCCCTTATGTTGTGTTGTTCTCTTAACTGGTATGCACATACCAGTTGGCGGTCACGCCTTGCCTAAGAGCAAAATACCTTATGGTATCATTAATTTTTTTGTCGTGTAGTGTGATATTAGATGAAATAATACAAAAAAGCCACCCAAACTATAATTAGCTTAGGTGGCTATAGAAATCAAAAATTAG
>DGJT01000054.1 GCA_002387565.1 Akkermansiaceae bacterium UBA4589
CTACTACTTGCTAGAAGTGTGAGGTACAGCCTTAACTTGGAGGGCGCTTTTACCTACACGCTCTCTAAGGTAATTGAGCTTAGCTCTTCTAACTTTGCCCTGACTGATGACTTCAACTCTAGCTACGCGTGGAGAGTATGTAGGAAATACACGCTCTACGCCTTCGCCGTAAGAAATTTTTCTAACAGTGAATGCACTGTTTACACTGTTACCTTTTTTAGCGATAACAAGTCCTTGGAAAATCTGGATACGCTCCTTGTCGCCTTCAACAACACGACTATGAACTTTAACTGTATCTCCTACATTGAAATCTTCGATAACAGCTTTTGAGTTCTCAACTTGTTCTTGTTGAATTTTATTAATAATGTTCATAACTTAGGTAAAAAGGTGGAGGAATTAATTAAGATAAAAAGCGCTTACTGTCAAACTATTTATTTCGATAAAATAACAAATAATTCACTCTACTATATTATGTCTTGTTTTTTAGTCTAATTTTATCCATAACCATTCGCCTATGAAGATTGTCGTTGTCGGTAAAGGAGGTCGTGAGCATGCATTAATTAAAGCTCTATTAGAGAGTTCATCTCAAGACCTCAAAACAAATGATAAAACTCCTGAAATCTATGCTTTTCCTGGGAGTGATGCTATTTTTCAATTAGCCAAGCCTGTGCCTGCTAACTCACTACAAGAGCTAATAGCTTGGATGAGTGATGCGCAAGTAGATCTCTGTGTGGCAGGTGAGGAAAGCTACCTCGTCAAAGACGAAGGCTTAGCTAACCTCTGTGCTGAAGCTAATATACCTTGTTGGGGACCTAGAAAACAGCCAGCTCAACTCGAAGCTAGCAAAGCTTTTGCCAAGGAATTCATGTTTAGACATCATATCCCTACCGGTTCCTCTGTGCTCACTAGCTCTAAACAAGAAGCCCTAGATGCCATTAATAACCAGTACCCTACTGTCCTCAAATTTGACGGTCTAGCTGCAGGTAAAGGTGTCATGGTCTGCTTTACCGCAGAAGAAGCCGAAGAATTCCTCAATGAGATTTTTGAAGAAATCCGCTTTGGCTCAGGCAAAGTCCTCGTCGAGGAATTCCTCGAAGGCCCAGAAGTCTCCATCTTTGCCGCAGTAAGTGATGACGCTTACCACATCCTCACTCCTGCTCGTGATTACAAACGCCTCGAAGACAGCGACAAAGGCCCTAATACTGGAGGCATGGGCGCTGTAGCTAGCCCTAATCTCATCTCTGACGAATTACTCGCGGAAATTGAAAAGAATATCGTAGCCCCTACCGTAGCAGGACTTGTCAAAGATGACTTACTCTACAGAGGCTTCCTCTACTTTGGATTAATGCTTACACCTAATGGAGCAAAAATTATCGAATACAACTGCCGCTTTGGCGACCCTGAGTGTCAAGCTGTGATGCCTCTCATCCAAGGAGATTGGGCTGAATTCTGCCATCAAGGCGCACAAGGCAAACTCAAGCCTGAATTACTCGTCAAGCAAGATGCTTGGAGTGTCTGCCTTGTCTCCGCGTCTTACAGTTACCCTCGCTCATCACGTAGTGGTGATGTGATTACTGGTTTTGAAGCCGCTCAAGCAGCTGGAGCAGCAGTTTATCATGCAGGCACCAAGCTCAACGACAATAACGAGTGGGAAACCGCAGGTGGTCGTGTGTTAGCTGTAGTGGCTCAAGGTAGCAGTCGCCAAGAAGCTGTAGAGCAAGCGTATAAAGCAGCTGAGAATATTGAATTTGATGGTCGCCAATACCGTACAGATATTGGAACATTCAACTTCTGACCACCTCCCTCTCACTTGTGTGAGAGTACTCCTCCTCAACAAGGAGGAGAGTATTTTTATAACCAGCTTAGACTAACATTTGGACTCATAACTCCCCTCCTTTTCAAGGAGGGGTCATTTTGCTACTCAGCAAAATGGGGGTGGTTAATAATTATTTATCATTCCAACCAAAGGCTAACTTGATTTGATTAATTAACCATTCTTGTTTTTCCCATACTAAGCAGTTTTCAAATCTCAATACTTTAATTTGGTAATTATTTAAAAATATATCACGCTCTTTATCATAAATCCTTTGAGGTAAAGTAAAATGCCCTTCGCCATCAAGCTCTATTGCTAGCCTCTCACTCGGGCAGTAAAAATCTAATATATAAAAACCTACACTATGTTGGCGTCTAAATTTCCTACCTTCTACTTGTTTATTTTTTAATAGTTCCCATAAACTAACTTCTGCTGGAGTTAGGCTATTTCTTAACTCTCTTCTAAATGTTTTTAAATATTTTATATTGTGAGATGCTTTATCCATAAATAATAACACTCAATCTAAACTAATATATAATATTTTAATACAAAATAATGACACTTTGAATATGAACTCCTCCTCAATAAAGAGGAGAGTATTTTTATAACCAGCTTAGACTAACATTTGGACTCATAACTCCCCTCCTTTTCAAGGAGGGGTCATTTTGCTACTCAGCAAAATGGGGGTGGTTAGATAGCCCTACAACCTGTACTAAATGCGTCATTTTCAAGACCATACAGGCTTGTGAGAGTTTAACACTTGCCAAAACAACTTAAGCCTCTGATACTATTTACATGATCAAATCAGTTGCCATTATGACCTCAGGAGGAGATGCCGCAGGTATGAATCCTGCCATTAAATGTGCTGTTGAGTATAGTATTAAAAAAGGCCTGCAACCTTACCTTGTCTATGATGGGCTAACAGGACTCATCGATGGCAATATCCAAGCAGCCACTATCTTAGATACAGCTGACATCATACATAGAGGAGGCACTGTACTACGCTCATCTAGATCCAAACGTTTTTTTGATTATGAATATCGAAAGCAAGCTTATGAACATCTACAGCGTTTAAATATCGATAGCCTCATTGTGATTGGTGGTGATGGTTCATTTGCCGCACTACAACAGTTTTACAAAGATTTTGGCGTGCCATTCGCCGGTATTCCAGCCACTATTGACAATGACATCCCCTGCACTGACTACTGCCTAGGTGTCGATACAGCCCTCAACGTGATTCGTCAGTCTGTTGACTCTATTCGAGATACAGGACGCTCATTTAGTAGAGCCTTTGTTATTGAGGTTATGGGTAGAGATTGTGGTTACCTAGCGATGGCGAGCGCTCTTGCTTGTAGTGCTGATATTTGTATCGCTCCTGAGCTACCTTATGATTTAGATGCCATAGGTGAACGCCTACGCAAGAGACGTGATGCAGGTGAGCGTTATTTCTCTGCTGTTGTGGCCGAAGGTACAGGTATGGCGGACTACCTCACTCGCTGGATGAGTGAGACTCTCAATATGGACGCTCGACTCACCACCCTAGGACACGTTCAACGTGGTGGCTCGCCTACAGTGCGTGATAGGGTCATGGCTAATGAGTTTGCGGTGGCTGCGGTTGAGTCACTACTCGCAGGACACACCGATCATATTTGTGTGTATAACTACGGTAACTGGGGCTATAAAAGCATAGACGAAGTCAAAAGCTCCAAAGTCCAGCTAGGTGCTAATTTACTAAGCCTAAGCCAAGGCTTGAGTAAATAAAATGCTAATAGAACACTAACTAAAAAACTATCCCTTGGTTAGCTCAATCAAGGTTTATCCATAAGCTCCTTGCCATTTACATAGCATAATCAATCACAAAATTATCTGTCAAATCAGCGATTGCATAATGAGCTGATAAGACTGGAGCAGTAGCGACAGCCCTTTAGGGTGAGCGACACTCTGAACAATTATGAGTGAATAACGAATAATTTTAGACCTTAGTTTGCGAAGCAAATGCCGAATAGGCATCAATAAGAGTGGGCGAATCAAATAAAAAATAAAAGGACCGACCCCCAAGACTATGAGATTTGCTATGCGTCACTCTAAAAAATAATCGCTAAGAGCGGTTGTGAGTGAGGTGGTGGTCAATAACCCCCATCTAATCCGAAGGCTGTTGTTG
>DGJT01000026.1 GCA_002387565.1 Akkermansiaceae bacterium UBA4589
AAGTAGATACTTAACTTATTTATCCTAAATTAAGCTTACAAAAAAATGGTAGCAGGAGCGAGATTTGAACTCGCGACCAATGGATTATGATCCCACTGCTCTACCACTGAGCTATCCTGCCATCTATTTTTTGTACTTTTTGGTGGAGCATAGCGGATTTGAACCGCTGACCCCCTGCATGCCATGCAGGTGCTCTACCAGCTGAGCTAATGCCCCTTTTAATAAAAGCTATCAGAGAACACCTCAAACAGGTTTCATCTAATACCTCTTTTGGGAAAAGAGTTCATGTAGTTAACCTATCTTAAATTCTGTTTCAAGACTATTTTATAAGTTTTTTTGACAGTTTTAAAAGCCAGAGAACCTTGGGTATATCCCCGCTTCTAAAGAGTCACTCTCCTGCCCTGCTTGCTGGCGTAACCAAGCTGCGTAGGCAATCATCAGTGCGTTGTCTGTATTCAGCGCATTATCAGCGGTGAGCAGCTCTATGCCACGTTTACTCAATCGACTCTGCAATTGAGTGATGAGAGTTTTATTACAGGCGACACCGCCAGAAATAGCTACCACTGAGCGCTTGTGTTTCACCGCTGCAGCGAGGGTCTTCTCAACCAAGACATCGATAATGGCCTGTTGAAATGAGGCGCAAATGTCATTGAGCACAGCTGGAGCTAATTGGAACTCTTGGTCACTCTCACCCGCTTGATGATTAGCCTTCTGTTCTCGTTGGTGTTTCTGCTCTTCTTTTTGTAAGGTGTAATACAAAGACGTCTTAAGCCCCGAAAACGAAAAACTATGCTGTTTACCCTCCTCCTTTTCGTGGAGCATCGAGCGTGGAAAATCATAAACCTGAGGGTTACCCAGCTTGGCAAGTTTTTCAATCTCTGGGCCTCCTGGGTAAGGCAACTTGAGCATACGTGCGCCCTTATCAAATGCCTCACCAGCAGCATCATCTACAGTCTGCCCAAAAATATGATACTGCCCTACACGCACAATATCGACGAGCATCGTATGCCCACCTGAGACGACTAAGCCCATGGCTTGTTCGACTGGCTGAGATTTACCCAAGAATGGTGAGAGCAAATGCCCCTCCATGTGATTCATCGCGTAGTAGGTCTTACCACTGGAAACAGCGAGCATCTTGGCAGCACTATGTCCGATAAGTAACGAAGACGACAACCCAGGCCCTGCTGTGCCTGCAAATACATCAATATCCTGCAAGGTTACCCCCGCCTGCTCTAAAGCCATCTCTAACAGCGGTTTAAGCTGCTTAGTATGCTCACGCGATGCCAACTCTGGCACCACACCACCGTAGACCTTATGAATATCAATCTGCGACGCCACACAATTAGCCAACACCTCAACCTCATTAGTATCAGAACAGCCACGAATAATCGCCACCGCCGTCTCATCACAAGAAGATTCTAAAGCCAGTATGAGCATAGTTGAAAATGGAGAATGGATAATTGAAAATGAGCTAAGCACTTTTAAATATGACTTAATAACTAAATACTCAATCCTAAATGTGTAATCTGTTTACTAAAATAATAAACTTATATTACTTTACGCAGAATCTAAAAGATTTTAGAATTTAAGAAAATGAATATTAAACCAAAAGATAAAAGTATAAAGTCTCTACTAATTTCAGGCAGTCAATTTACTATTCCAAGATTTCAAAGAGAATACTCTTGGGATAAAAAAAACTATCAGGAATTTATTGACGATATGTTAAACTGTCTCTTTTTAAAAGAAGGAAAACTTGAACCAAAAAGCTACTTTCTTGGGACAATGCTTTTTATCGGGGATTACTCTGATTCAAACAATAACGATAAATCTATATTCGTTATTGATGGACAACAAAGAATTACAACTATAACTATTCTTTTTTCTGCGCTGTCAGATAGATTTCTTAGTATAAATGAGGAAGTATTAAGTGAACAAGTGTTTAGATATATTATGACCCAAAATGATGATGGAGAGGATGTTAGAGTTCTTGAAAGCAAAACGCATTACCCTTACTTTTCATTTTACATACAAGATCGAGAAAAGAAAGATGTTCAAGAAACATCAACCGAGGAGGAGGAATGTATAAAAGACTCTTTTGACTATCTATATAGCAGGTTGGATGAAAAAAACTTGAGGTCTTATTTAAAGAAAAAGTTAGGTAATGATAATGTAGATCAGCTAAGCTATGTGGAAATACTTAAAGCCATTAGAGATCAAGTTTTAGGAACGATTTTCATTTCAATATCGACTCCTGACAAGGATAACGCTAACATGATTTTTGAGATCCTAAATGCCAAAGGGAAAAAATTATCTCATGTAGATTTAATAAAGAATAAAATTTTCGAAGTCGTCGATGAAAAAGGATCTGCTGACTTTGCTGAAGTAAAATGGGCCGACATTAAGGAATTACTTATATCCAGAAAAGAAACAGTAGGACTAGCCACATTTTATAGACATTTTTGGATTTCAACTTATAAAAAGTCCTCCGGTACAAAGTTATATGACGATTTCTTAAAAGAAATAAACCCGAAGAAAAGAGATCGATATAAGGATTTTCTTTTAGAGATAGAAGATAATGCAAAGGATTACATTAAAATTCTAAATCCAAGGAGAGAAGATTATGACAATAAAAGGCAACACTTTTGGCTTGTCCAAAGCTTGAACGTGTTAATGAACTATTTTAATATTGTTCAAGTTAGAATTGCTTTGCTTGCACTATTTAAAGTAAAAGAAGAAAAAAATATTTCAACTAAGAAGTTTAAAGAAACAATTCAATACCTTGAAAACTTTCATTTTGCATATAACGCTATTGTATCAGGTAGAGCAAGTAAATTTGAAACCATCTATGCTAAGTTTGCAATTAGTTTAAGGAAATGCAAAAATCAATCAGAATCTCATGCTAAAATTGATGACTTACTAATTAAGCCTCTAAATAAGTTATTTCCTGATTTTGAGCAGTTTTCAAACGGCTTTAAATCTCTTACTTTTACTAAAAAAGTAAAACCAAGTAATGTCAAAACGAAATATGCCATACAAAAATTGAATGCTCTATTTGAAGGAGAGGAAGTATTTTCCGATATAGCTAGTATTGAGCATATTATTCCTGAGACAAAAGGAGAAAACGCTTCTAACATTGGGAACTTAATTCTATTAGAAGAGAAACTTAATGGAGAAGCAGGTGACTTAAGCTACTTTGAAAAAAAGGAATTCTATAATTCTTCATCATTTTTGTGGATGAATAAATTCATCAAAGATCATGAATCTTGGGAGGTAGAAAATATTGAACCAAGAGCAGAAAAGCTAGCAAAAAAATACTATCAAGAAATTTTAAAGCAGGAAATTAAATAAGCTAAAGTTATCCAAAAGCGTTTAGATTGCTTGAGCTACGAGGCTTTCAAGGGCTGGCTGACTGCAACCCTTCCTCATGTCGTAGACATGCAATCCGCAGAGCGTGGAGCATAGCGACAGGATAAATACCTACTGCCATGCCCGTGGGAAACGAAGTAGATTGAGTGATATAAACGCTTAATCAATAAGAAAGCTTAGATAGCTTTCTTATCCTTTACTTCGGTAACATACTCCGGCTCTGCTTGGTCGTTGATAACAGCCTTGGTAATGACAACCTCCGTCACATCCTGCTTGTCAGGTATGCTGTAGAGCGGCTCTTGCAAAGCTTTTTCCAAAATACGGCGTAGTCCACGTGCTCCCATTTTTTGTTTGACGGCTTTTTCGGCAATGGCTCGAATAGCGTCAATTTCAAAGGTGAGGATGACTCCTTGCATGTTGAAGAGTTGTTGGAATTGCTTGATAAGCGCGTTTTTAGGATCGGTTAGGATGCGTACGAGATCATCGACCTTTAGCTCTTGTAATGAAGTGATAACAGGGATACGGCCGATGAATTCTGGAATGAGACCAAACTTGAGTAGATCTTCGGATTCGATATCTAGCTCGACTTGTTTGTCTTGCTTGTTGGTTTCGATTTTTGCCTGATCAGCAATCGCGTTGAAACCTAGTCCTGCTGAACCTTGGCGTTTTTCGACGATTTCGTCCATGCCTACAAAAGCACCTGAACAGATAAAGAGGATGTTCTCAGTGTTGACCTGAATATACTCTTCGTTAGGATGTTTACGCCCCCCTTTTGGTGGGACGTTACAGGTGGTGCCTTCTAAAATTTTGAGGAGGGCTTGTTGCACCCCTTCGCCTGAGACGTCACGGGTGATGGAGACGTTCTCGGTTTTGCGTCCGATTTTGTCGATTTCATCAACGTAGATGATACCTTTCTCAGCACGTGAGATGTCAAACTCTGAGACTTGTAAGAGTCTAAGGATGATGTTTTCCACGTCTTCGCCAACATAACCTGCCTCGGTTAGAGTGGTGGCGTCTACAATACAAAATGGCACGTCTAGGACACGAGCTAAGGTCTTGGCTAGTAGGGTCTTACCTGAACCTGTAGGCCCTACGAGGAGGACGTTGGATTTTTCGATTTCGACATCGCTGTACTCGTTATCTAGTTCAACTTGTTTTTGGTGTTCAAGGCGTTGGTAGTGGTTGTAGAGAGCTACAGCTAAAGTGCGTTTGGCCTTGGATTGTCCAATCACGTAATCATCGAGTTCGGCTACAAGCTCACTAGGTGTGGGCATGTCTAGCCATTCCTCTTCGTCGTTGTCTTCTACTTGATTAAATTGGCGCGCATTATCCTTGATAATGTTGTAGCACATTTCTGTACAGAATCCGCAGATAAAGCCGTCTTGTCCTGCGATAAATTGCCCTGCTTCTTCGGGTGCTTTACCACAAAAAGAACAACATTGTGTAGTTTCTTTTTTGCTCATGATGATGAAAGGAGTTGAGACTAAAGCATGAAGCTTTAGCCTATAGTTTAATTTAAACACTAACCGTAGTCACTACGGTTTTTAGTTTTTAATTATTTAGAACCTAGGACACGGTCAACTAAACCGTAAGCACAGGCTTCTTCTGCGCTCATGTAGTTATCTCTGTCTGCGTCTTTCTCGATCTGCTTTTCTGTCTTACCTGTGTGGTGAGAGAGAATTTTGTTGAGACGACCTTTGAGATTGTACATGAAACCTACGGTACGTTCTACATCAGCAGCGGTACCTTGGGCACCACCTGATACTTGGTGTATCATGACGTGGGCGTTAGGTAGGCAATGTCTCTTGCCTTTAGTGCCTGCATTGAGCAATACAGCACCCATAGAGGCTGCAATACCGATACAATAAGTATTCACATCACAAGTGAGGAACTGCATCGTGTCATAAATGGCAAGACCAGCAGTCACTGAACCACCTGGAGAGTTAATATATAAATGGATATCTTTGTCAGGGTCTTGCATCTGCAGGAAGAGCATCTGAGCAATGATAGAGTTAGCCACACCATCATCGACACCTGTACCAAGAAAGATGATTCTGTCTTTTAACAGGCGTGAATAAATATCGTACGCTCTTTCACCTCTGCCATCTTTTTCGATAACAGTAGGAATATAGTAGCTATTTTCTATAGTGTCGGCAGAGTTATTATGAGGAGTGATATTCATAGTGATAAAAAGTGTGGTTAAAGAGTATTGAGCGTTAGTTACGCTTCTACAGTTTCTTCAACTTTTGGTTGAATCTCTGTAATTTTCGCTTGTTCAATTAAAAAGGCAAGCGTTTTATCAATACCCATGCGATATCTTAACGATTCTAAGCGTTGTGATTGTTGATATTCTTTGATGAGCTCACCTAAGTCCTTTTGAGTGGCTTGCGCCTCTTGTTGCAGTTGTCCCATGATTTCTTCTTGGGTGACTTCGATATTTTCAACCTTGGCAATTTTTTGCAAGATGAATGAGGTTTTAAGTCTATCCTTGGCCTGCTCTCCTGCGTTAGCGAGGATTTGCTCTTGCTGCTCTTTGATTGCGGCTTCGTCTAATCCGTATTGGTAACCTTGTTGGATTGTTTCGTTAGCAATATTTTGGGTTTCTTCTTTGACGAGGCTTTCTGGCAACTCAATCTCTACTTGGTCAAGGAGTTGTTTGACTATCTTGTCGCTCTTTTGTTGAAACACTTTGGCTTTTTTGTCGCCTTGTAAGTATTCTTTCATTTTGTCTTTGAGCTCTTGGATGGTGGCTTCTTCGCCGAGAGTTTTCTTGGCTAGAGTGTCATCAAGGTCAGGGATATGCTCCTCTTGGATATCTTTGAGCTCTACTTTAAAGTCTACGACTTTGCCGCGGGCTTCTTCGATGGCGAATTCATCACTGAGTGTGACTTGTACTTCTTTAGTTTCACCGACTTTAAGACCAATGATGGCTTTGGCGAGTTCAGGAAGCATGGTGTTCTTGTCGTCATTGATATGTAACCAGTAACCTTCTGAACCTGTTAAGAATGGGATGTCTTTGCCTATGGCTTCTTCGATACTTTTGCCTTCGATGCTACCTGAGTAGTCGATAATAGCACAAAGTCCTTCTTCTAATTCAGTTTTTTCACTTGGGTCAAATTGAGCAAGGTTCTTTTGTAAGCCTTGGAGTGAGGTATCTAACTCTTCGTCTGTAACTTCATCAGAAGTGGCTTCAATAGAGATGCCTTTGTATTCAGGAAGTTCGAACTCTGGAGAAGTGATACAGGTAATTTCAATATGAAAATCACCATTGTCTTTCCAGTCTAAGGTATCTGGTGCGTTGAATCTGAGAATATCTAACTCTTTCTCTTTGATAGCTTGTTGCACACCTTGACTGATAAGACGTTGTGATAATTCTTCTTTAATTTCTTTTTCAAACTTTTTAGCGACAAGAGCTTCTGGAGCTTTTCCTGGTCTAAAGCCTTGGATTTTAGCTTGGTTTTTAAAACCGCTAACAAGTTGTTTGTGTTCTTTAGCAACAACATCACTAGGGACTGTTACAGAAATTTTTGAAATCGATTCGGGTTGGTTTTCAACAACAATATTCATAGGGTAAATCTTTATTAATATAAGGAAGTGAAAACTATCTCGCCTCCTAGTAAATATCAAGCTTTTAATATCATTCGTAGATAAGCGCGCTTGAGCCCTCTATTTTATCTTGTTTTTTAAATTATTTTCTCCTAGTGTTTTGCGATGGCAACTCTCTATACTCTCCACCCTGACTTACCTGAGCAAGAATTCTGGTTTGACCCTACGACTGTAGATATCATTATAGGTTCTGACCCAAGTTGCCAAGTGGTTGTTAATCATCCAACTATCGCTCCTCAGCATACTAGAATTGTTCAACATGAAGGCTATGTGTGGGTGCAAGACTTAGAGACCAGTTTTGGCACTTACAAACATGGTGAAGCCATTAGTTCCGTTTATCTAGAAACAGAAAAGTCTTATCATTTTACTTTAGGTCAAGTTGAGCTGATTATCTTTTTAAATCACAAGGATCAGACCATCCAACAAACTCAGCCTGTTCAGGGAAATACACTACGAAGTAAACTACTCGTAGGTAATCAACAAACCGTAGCTCAATCGACGGTTCAACCGGTGGTACAACCTGCAGCTGCAGTTATTCATAGTCAAATTCAAAATCAGACGGCTCACCAAGTAGATCAAGCTCAACAGTTACAAGCTGCAGCACTAAAACGAGCTCAAATTAGAAAGAAGAAAAAATCATCAGGAGGCGCAGGATTTTTTATCTTCATTTTAGCTATCGTGGCTTTTGCAGCTGGACTCTATTTTAAACATGAGCAACTTGGCACAGGACAAAACCTTCTACATGCTATTCAAGAGCCAGCCAAGCACTATGAATTAATAGAGGGAATTACTGAAGCTAGCGAAGCCGCTTCTAAGGAAAATAAAAAAGCTAAAAAAGAAGCTAAGCAACAGGCTGAAAATTCAATGGATTCAATGGATTCAATGGATTCAATGATGATGCAATAAAATCATCTATTTATGAAATCTGAGTTATTCAAGTCTACCTACTTAGAAGGCTTACAAGATTACTCTACATTACTAGATTTACAGCTTGCTACGATTCAGTCCATTAGAGAGCAAGATGCTTCTAATACATTATTCCTACTAGAACATAAACCCATTTACACCATGGGCAGTCAAAGAGATCAGAGCTCTTTGCGAGATAGCAACCTCTTACCCCATCCTGTTTATCAAATTCAGCGCGGTGGTGAAGCAACCTATCATGGACCAGGTCAGTTAGTGGGTTACCCTATTTTAAACCTAAAAGGCATCAAGCAAGATTTACATCTCTATTTAAGAGCTATAGAAGAGTCTCTCATTCTAACCTGTGAGGTTTTTGGGGTTCCGGCTCAGAGAAAAGAAGGATTCACTGGTGTATGGGTAAGAAACAAGAAAATGGCCTCCATTGGAGTTGGTGTGAAACAGTGGATTAGTTATCACGGTTTTGCGATTAATATTACTCCAGAATCATTAAATGGATTTATGTGGATCACTCCTTGTGGCATTGATGAGGTTCAGATGACTTGCCTTAATGATGAACTGCCCTCTGAGGTTCCAGCTATAACCACTCATGAGTTTGCCAGTAAATTCACACCTATTTTTGAACAAGAATTGATTAAACTTAAACATTCATGAGGTTTTCATATTTTATATTTCATAAAAAGTCATCAGCTCGATTATTATTGTCGGTTATGGCTATAACTTTGCTTAGTCACTGTTCTCAGCAAAGGTACCCTGCTATTGAGTTTAATCGTAGCCCAAGCTTTTACAAAGAAAATTCTACACCACCTCAAGTTCAGGCTAGCAGTGCCTTACTCGTGCATTACCCTAGTATGAGTATTGTTTATGAAAAAAATGCACAAATAGAACGTCCTATTGCTAGCTTGCAAAAGCTGATTACAGGTCTACTGGTAAACAATCCTGATAGATTACAGCAAAAAATAGTGTTGCAAAAAAAAGACTTCAAAGCCTACGACCCTCAATCTGTCAAACTTAAGCCTAACGAAGCTTACACCCGTGAGCAACTCATGAAAATGTTGCTTATTAGTAGTAATAATATAGCTGCTAATGCCTTGGCTAGGGTTCACTCTGGTAGTACTAAGAGTTTCATTAAAAAGATGAATGATCTCGCCTTAGAGTTAGGTATGAATAATTCTCACTTTAAAAATGCTCACGGGCTCACGCAAAGCAATCAATACTCTACAGCCGTAGATGCGACTAAAATGGCTATTCACGCCTACCAATCAACCTTTATTGCGAGTCTATGCTCTCAACCCCAAGCCCCTCTCTACGATAGTAAGCAACAGACCCTAAACAATACTAACGCACTGCTAAAACAAACAACTATTGCCCAAGATTACCGCTGTGTAGGTCTAAAAACTGGTTATACTCAAGCCTCTGGCTATTGTTTATCTCTAGTTATAACTAATGACAGAGAAACTTTCTTCCTTACTCTACTTAACAGCACGCGCGCTCAAATCTATAATGATGCTCGCAAGCTCTTTAAACATGCTATTCATTCTAGTTATTTTCGTCATCAAGCAAAACCTGTTCAAACAAATAATCCATTTATCAGTTACGGCTCAATTCAATGAAAAATAACGAGCATATTCTTAGTGAGTTACAAGCGCAACAACTTAAGCGTAGTCTCAAGGCTATTGACTCAAGAAAAAGTTCTCAATTAGAACTCGCTAATGGACAAACTTTGCATAACTTTGCCTCTAATGACTATCTTGGGTTGAGTCAACACCCTTTGCTCCTTGAAAGCTTTAAGAGAGCTATTGATACTTACGGCGCTGGATCAGGTTCGTCTCGATTACTCGCGGGCAGTTTTAGTCCTCAGCATGATTTAGAAGATAAATTAGCTGAGCTTAAACACCAACAAGCCTGCTTAAGTTTCAGTAGTGGTTATGCTACAGCAGTTGGTATTATTCCTGCTCTCTGTGACAAGGATGATATGATTATTTTTGATAAGCTTTGTCATGCTAGTTTGATTGATGGCATTAAGCTTAGTGGAGCTAAATTTAAGAGTTACAAACATCAAAATTTAGATCAATTAGCATCTTATTTAAAACAGGCTTCACAAGATCGCAAACCCAATAGTAGATTACTCATTATCACTGAGTCTGTATTTAGCATGGACGGTGATTTAAGTGACTTGGCAACTATTGCTCAACTTAAAGAAGAGTACCAAGCAGAACTTATGCTGGATGAAGCTCATTCAATAGGCCTTTTTGGTACTACGGGTATGGGTTTAGCTCATGAGCTCAATCTGTGCTCCGCTATTGATTATCATGTAGGGACACTAAGTAAGTCTATCGGTCTTAGTGGCGGTTACCTCACCTGCTCTCAAGTTACCAAGGAGTTGCTTATCAATAAAGCTCGATCTTTTATTTATTCCACAGCTCCTCCTCCAGCTATTGCACAAGCTGCTCAGACGTCTCTTAATATCATTACCGGTACTTTAGGAAAGCAATTACGTGAAGATTTATGGTCAAATATTAATTATCTCAATGAGAAACTAAATTCCTTAAACTCTGAGTCCAACTCTGTTTCTAAAAGTGCTATCATTCCTTTCTTCACCAAAAACGGCAGTGCTAAGCAAGCCTTAGCTTGGCAACAGCAACTAGAACAGCAAGGTTTTTGGGTACCAGCCATTCGTTATCCTACTGTAGCTAAGAACCAATCACGCCTACGTATTAGTCTCACTAGCCAGCATAAAAAACAAACTTTGGATGCTCTCATTGATGTTTTATCAAGTCTTGAGACAGCTAATTTAAACTAGATAGAACTAAGGACTCTTTCCTCTTGACCTAATAGTGGTTTCTTCCTAGCTTATTGGCTCTGAGAAAATATAAAAACTCAGTTATATTTAAAATAAATTATGAATATTCACGAATATCAGGCAAAGCAATTATTTGACCAATTTAGTGTACCAAGTCCACAAGGTAAAGTTGCGCATACCGCGCAAGAAGCCTACGACGCAGCTGTAGCTATTGGCGGTGATAATATTGTTGTCAAAGCTCAGGTTCACGCAGGTGGCCGTGGTAAAGGTACATTTAAGAACGGCTTCCAAGGTGGTGTACACCTTGTAAAAACTGCTGATGAGGCTAAAGCTATGGCAGAGCAAATGCTCGGACAAGTTTTAGTGACGCATCAAACAGGTGAAGAAGGCCGACTCGTTAATCAAGTAATGATTGCAGAAGCTGTAGACATCGAAAGAGAGCTCTATCTCTCTTTGCTTATCGATCGTGAAACTTCACGTCCAGTGATTGTAGCCTCAACTGAAGGCGGCATGGATATCGAAGCCGTAGCTGAAGAAACTCCAGAAAAAATCGTTCACCAAGTGATTCACCCTCTTAATGGTTTACAGCCTTACGAAGTACGTAAATTAGCTGCAGCACTTAAGCTTAAAGACAAAGGCTTGCTCAAGCAATTCAATGTACTTATCCATAACCTCTATAAGCTCTTTATTGGTTGTGATTGCTCAATGGTTGAAATCAACCCATTAGTAGTAACTCCTGATCAACAGCTCTTGGCACTCGATGCTAAATTTGATTTTGATGACAACGCCCTATACCGTCATCCAGATATCGCAGAAATGCGTGACCCAGCTGAAGAAGATCCACGTGAAGTAGAAGCTTCTAAATATGACCTAAACTACATTGGTCTTGATGGTAGTATCGCTTGTTTGGTAAATGGTGCTGGTCTTGCTATGGCAACTATGGACATCATTAAGCATTATGGTGGTGAGCCAGCTAACTTCCTTGATGTAGGTGGTAGTGCCTCGACAGAGCAAGTTACAGCTGCTTTTAAAATCATCCTTGATGATCCAAAAGTAGAAGGTATTCTCATTAATATCTTTGGTGGTATTATGGATTGTAATGTTATTGCCCAAGGTGTGGTGGAAGCCGCTAAGCAAGTAGAGCTTAATATCCCTCTCGTAGTTCGCCTTGAAGGTAACAATGTAGAAGCAGGTAAAGCAACACTAGAAGCCAGTGATGTAAATCTTATCACAGCTTCAACTCTAGCTGAAGCTACAGAAAAAATCACAGCTGCACTCTCTGCATAAATTCAGCTTAACTAAACTTTTAGAAAAATATATTATGTCTATTCTCGTTGACGAAAACACAAAATTACTTATCCAAGGTATCACAGGTGGCTTTGGTGGCAAACACGCACAATTAAGCATTGACTACGGCACTCAGGTCGTAGGAGGTGTAACTCCAGGTAAAGGCGGCCAAATTTTTGGTGCTGCCACGCCTATTTACGATACTGTATCAGAAGCTGCCCATGAAACAGGCGCTACAGCTACAGCTATTTTTGTGCCTCCTCCCTTTGCTGCTGATGCTATTTTAGAAGCCGTTGATGCACAGCTCGATTTAGTAGTTTGTATTACAGAAGGTATCCCTGTTATGGATATGATGCGCGTTAAAGAAGCCATGCAAGGCAGCAAAACTCGCCTCATTGGACCTAACTGCCCAGGCGTAGTAACTCCAGGTACTGGTGAAAACTCACATGGTGGTTGCCGTATTGGTATTGCTCCAGGTTACATCCATAAAAAAGGTAATGTAGGTATCGTATCTCGTTCAGGTACACTCACTTACGAAGCCGTATGGCAAATCACTCAACTTGGCTACGGTCAATCCACTTGTGTTGGTATTGGTGGTGATCCTATCAATGGCACATCACACCTTGATATCATCAAAATGTTCAATGAAGATCCAGAAACTGAGTCTATCATCATGATTGGTGAAATCGGTGGCACAGCAGAAGAAGAAGCTGCAGCATGGATTAAAGATAATTGTAACAAACCTGTAGCCGGCTTTATTGCTGGTGCAACAGCGCCTCCAGGACGCCGCATGGGTCATGCTGGAGCTATTGTTTCTGGTGGCATGGGTACTGCAGAGGCTAAAAAAGCAGCTTTCAAAGAAGCTGGTATTGGTATCGCTGAGACTCCTTCTGACATCGGAAGAACTCTCATTGAAATGCTATAATTCTATCTTTGTTAAATGAAAATTGTTGCTATAGCTAATCAGAAAGGTGGCGTAGGCAAAACTACCACTAGCATTAACTTAGCCGCATATTTAGCAAAAAAAGGCTACAAGACCCTGTTGATCGATATGGATCCTCAGGGGAATTGTAGTAGCGGCATAGGGGTGGAAACACCCCCTAACGCCAATATTTACCATGCGCTCACTAATAGCGTTAATATTCTTGATGTTATTATTCCTACCCCAGTAGAGAATCTTTTTATTGCTCCTAGCAATATGGATTTAGCTGGTATTGAGATTGAGCTCGCTCAAACAGGCCATAGCTTCAAAGAACTTAGAAACCAAGTCCATCAAGAAGCTCTTATGCAGTATTATGATTTCTGCATTATTGATACATCACCTTCTCTAGGCATCCTCATGACCAATGCTCTAGCATGTTCTGATGAAGTCCTTATCCCCCTCCAATGTGAGTGGTTTGGCTTAGAAGGTCTTACTAAAATTATTCAAATCATTAAAAAGGTTCAACAGCAAGATAATGCCTTTATTACTAAATTAGGAGGCATCATCCTGACTATGTATGATAGCCGTACGAACCTAGCTAACCAAGTTAAGGCTGAAATTCAAAAATATTTCCCTAATGAATGCTACAAAACATTCATCCCTCGTAATATTAAACTCAGCGAAGCGCCTAGCTATGGGCAGTGTATTTTTGACTACCAATCTTACTCTGTTGGAGCCAAAAAATACGCTGAATTAGCAGAAGAATTTTTAAAACGCCAATAATTAAGAATTCGGTGTAGACTAATTTAAAAATAATGATATTCTCCTGTATATGAGTTTATTTAGTAATTTTTTTGCTGAGGATATCGCCATTGATTTAGGCACAGCAAATACCTTGGTTTATGTTAAAGGAAAAGGCGTGATTTTAACTGAGCCTTCTGTTGTCGCGGTTAACACCAGTACAGGTGAAATTGTCGCTGTTGGCGAAGAAGCCAAGAAAATGCTCGGGAAAACTCCTATGGGAGTTCAAGCTATCAGACCTTTAAAAGATGGTGTTATCGCCGACTTTGAAGCAGCTGAAGCTCTCTTAAAATATTTTATTAATAAAGCCTTACCTAAACATCGCTTGTCGCAACCTAGAGTTATTATTGCGGTTCCTTCTCAAATCACTTCTGTAGAAAGACGTGCAGTCAAAGAGTCAGCAGAAAAAGCAGGAGCAAAGATGGTGTACCTCATTGAAGAGCCACGTGCTGCAGCTATTGGCGCAGGCCTTCCTATTGACGAAGCAGACGGCAACATGGTTGTAGATATTGGTGGTGGTACTACTGAAATTGCGATTATCTCACTCTCTGGCATGGTGCATTGTGCAAGTGTTAAGGTTGCTGGTGACAATTTAGATGATGCTATTATGACTTATATTAAGCTTAAATATAACTTACTTATTGGTTATAAAACTGCTGAAAATATTAAAATCCGTATTGGTAACGCCTACCCTCAAAAAGAGGAAACAGATATGGAAATAAAAGGTCGTGACCTACTCTCTGGATTACCTAAGTCTATAAAAATTAATTCTACAGAAATTAGAGAATCTATGGCTGAAACTATTGCTGTAATTATTAGAGCTATCAAAAGCTCGCTTGAAGAATGCCCTCCTGAATTAGCTTCAGACTTACTCGATCGTGGATTGGTACTTGCAGGTGGTGGAGCTCTTATCCGAGGCCTCAAGGAACTTATTCAAGAGGAAACTAATTTGCCTGTGTTTATTGCTGATGATCCACTAACAGCTATTGCTAACGGCAGTGGTATGGCGCTCGCAAACCTTAGTTTGCTCGAAAAAGCCACTTAAGTTTTCATTGTTTCGTTTAGGCTATGATTAATAAAAGTGTTTTTAACTTAAAAACTAAGCCTAAACCTATCAAGAGTAAGTATGGCTATCCCATAATAGCCTTTATTTTGCTCACTTTAATTGTGGGTTATTTAAGCCCTAAAACTTTAGTTGCAGGTCAGAAAGTTTACTACAGTATTCTGCTCACTTTCTTAAATAAAGAGTCTGATATTTATCAAAATATAGGCTCATTTTTTAGTGATATTCAAACTCAAGAAGAATTAACAGCAAAACTCAATAGTATTGAGCCTGATTACGCTAAATTACAAACATTAAAAAATGAGTTTACTTCTTTAGCTAAAGAAAACAGTGAGCTTAGAGAGCTACTAAACATCAAACAAAATAAGTTTAGTGACGCTATGACGGCTGAGTTAATCCAAAAACCTAATAACGCGACCGGAAAAGAGATTTATATTTCTTTTCCCAAAGAGAGCTCTATTAGCATTAATCAAGCTGTAGCTTCACCCCAAGGTTTAATTGGTAAAATAGTAGATATACCTAGTGATGGGTTAGCTCGTGTACTACTTGTTTATGACAAAAACTTTTATTTAGGGGCTCAGGTCAAAAACAGCCAAATCAAAGGTGTCTTAAGTGGCACAGATAATCCTAATGAGTTAATTTTCAAACCATTAACCAGAGACTCTCAGTTATCAATTGAGCTGGCCATAGGTGAACAAATTATCACTCGTGACAGCAGTCCTGTTTTCCCTAATCATATTGATATTGGCAAAGTTTCTCAAATAAATGGCAATACAGTTATCATTAAGCCTAATGTCGACTTTAAGCAGTTGAAATGGCTTTTTATTTTAGTGCAGCAACCTAGCAACTAAATATAATCACGATGAGGCAATTCATATTCCATTTACTTTTACTTATAGCTATTTGGATGATAGTCCATGGCTCTCCTGTAGAGTTCATTTGGCAAATATATCCCATTATTTGGTTTATTTTATTGGTTAATTTACAATTTAATTTCCTTACCTTCTTGTTAATCTGTTTTATTTTCGGATTTATAGCTGATTTTGAAATTATATCTATTTTTGACCATGAAAACCAAGGGCTATTTTGGGGATTTAGTAGTATATTTATCATGATTGCAGGAGGTATTCAGCGATTAGCAGCACATTCAATTTCTATGAATATTATTTATATAGGTTTTATTCATGAAGTTTATCGATTTATCATCAAATTTAACCATACAAATACTTCTTATCACTGGGGAAGTCATCTATGGGAAACGGTCTTAAACCTTATCTTTTTATTATCTATTTCCACGCTTGTTTTCTTGATTCAAGAGAGGGTAAACCCTAAAGGTAAGCTAATTTAAAGTTCATCAAAACAGAGTCTTACAAAGCTCTATTTTTTTTATTAGAAAAAAGAACTTGTGATAGCTATTTTAAAAGCCTAGAATCCAAATTAATTCTTAATTGTTCTATGAGTCAAACCGAAGTCCATTACCAAACTCAAGATTCAGCTAGTAAGTACCACACAGAAGCACCTGACAATCACATGGTACTTAGTATGGGGCCTTCTCACCCTGCCACACATGGAGTACTTAAGCTTTTATTACATTTAGATGGCGAAATTATTGCCAAGGCTAGTCCCGAAGTCGGTTTCCTTCACCGTGGTGATGAAAAAATAGCTGAAAATATGCATTACAATCAATTTGTCCCGTATACAGACAGATTAGATTACCTTGCCCCTCTTGCAAATAATGTCGCTTACGCTTGCGCTGTAGAAAAACTAATGGGATGGGAACTACCTCCTCGAGGTCAAGCTATTCGAGTGTTATGCTGTGAATTAGCAAGGATATCATCACATCTACTCGGGGTTGGTGTATTTGCCATGGATGTAGGCGCTATGACAGTATTCCTTCATACTTTTACTGAAAGAGAAAAGATTTACAACCTCTGTGAACGTCTTACTGGTGCTAGATTTACTACGTCATACACTCGTGTAGGAGGTCAAATTAGAGATTTACCTCCAGGCTTTGAAGCTGAAATTAGAACCTTCCTTGAGGAGTGCACACAAGCTATTGACGAAGTTGACAAACTACTCTCTCGAAATAAAATTTTTATTGATAGAACTAAAGACATTGGAATCATTAGCCGTGAAGACGCTATTAGTTGGGGATTAACCGGTCCTAATTTACGTGCTTCTGGGGTAAAAAGAGATTTACGTAAGAATTCACCTTATTTAGGTTATCAAAAATATGAATTTGACGTCCCTGTAGGAGAAGTCGGTGACTGCTATGATCGTTACCTAGTACGCCTAGAAGAAATGCGTCAATCTATCTCTATTCTCTATCAAGTACTTGATACATTACCTGATGGACCTATCAATGTGAGTGACTACAAAAATGTCCTGCCAGATAAAGAAAAGGTTCTCATGAGCATGGAAGAGCTTATTCATCATTTTATTATCAATACCCAAGGCTTGGATGCTCCAGAAGGCGAAGTTTATTTTGCAGCAGAAAACCCTAAGGGAGAGCTTGGATTTTATATTTATTCCAAAGGTGGAGGTGTCCCCTATCGCCTTAAAATAAGGTCTCCATCCTTTATCAATCTTTCTATCTTACAAGAATTATTACCCCAACACCTTATGTCTGATATTCCTACTATTTTAGGTTCTCTCGATTTTGTGATGGGAGAATGTGACCGTTAATATATCAATTTTAATGAATTGTTTCTTTTTTATTTTTCTGACTTCATGTTGCCTAGCTTCAACAGCTTTAGGTGAGACTAAAGTAGTGCCTAGCGCAGCGGCTTCTACAACAGAGAGTGCAACTAAGAAATTTGATTACGACCCCACATTTTGGACTAATAAAGAGGGAGCTATCATGAACGCTATTCTTGTTAGCGTCAATCGCTCAGGAGAAGTTATTCAAAGCGTAATATTTGATATTAAAGGAAATAAGTTAACCGCGGCTTGGGATGATTTATCTCCAGAATCACAACAACAAGCTATCCAGATTGAAAGTGAGCGCGCTCAAGCTGCATTATTAGCATGGCAAAATAAAAACAATCCTCAAAAGCAAATTGACGAAGAAATTCAAAAGATAGATGAGCCGCTTGTTGAAGACAAAAAATCATCAATTTTTACTAGCCTAACTGGAAAAGTTAAAAACTTATTTACTAAAGAAGAAAAACCAAAAGCTAAAGAAAAGCAAAGTGGATTATTAGACTCAGCAAATGACCTTATAGCTAAAGCAAAAGACAGTGTGGCTAATTTAAATACCCAAAAAGCTCAATCATCCTCTTATATTAAAAGCATCAATTATGATATGTTACGCCTACAAAAAGGGATTATCAAAGCATCGCCTAACACATCAACTCCTAAGTATATAGCGATCTATTACTCAGCTCATTGGTGTCCTCCTTGTCGTGCCTTTACTCCTAAACTTGTTAACTTTTACAATAAAAATAAAGGAGAAAATTTTGAGTTAATTTTTGTCAGCAGTGACGAAAATCAGTCGACAATGAATAAATATATTACTGGAGATAAAATGCCTTGGTTAGTACTCCCCTACAACAAAGTTAAAACTTCTCCTATGTGGACAAAATTTGCAGGCAGAGGCATACCCTGCTTAGTTGTTATTAACAGCAAAGGTAAAGTTCTCTTAGATAGCTATAAAGGATCAAGCTACATCGGCCCTCATCAAGTCATGAATGATCTCCAAAAACTTATTTCCCAAGACGCTTAATATGATGGATAAATCCCCCACTTTAGATCAGCAAGTCAATCACCCCGCTTCTGCAGGTGAGCAGCATTTCCCTGCATTTGCTATGACCCCTGAATTAGAAAGCCGTATTGATGAGGTTATTTCCCATTACCCAGATCAAATTCGTTCTTCTGTTCTGCCTATTTTACATCTTATTCAACATCAATTTGGCTTTATTTCTGCCCAAGCTATTACTTGGATTTCAGAAAAAATAGAGCTAGCTCCTATGCGCATCTTAGAGGTCGTTAGTTTCTACCCTGGCTTTCATCAAAGTGCCCCAGGTAAGTTTCATATCCGTGTATGCCGTACATTGTCATGTGCGATGGCTGGCAGTGAAGAACTCATGGAAGAGCTGGCTAAAATAACAGGCATAGATCGTTCTGCTTGTGACTCTCACCATCAGCCTGTAGCTGTCTCCGATTGTGGCACGTGGTCATTAGAGTTTGCTGAATGCCTAGCTTCTTGTGGTACAGGCCCCGTTTGTCTAGTCAACGATGATTTTCATGAAGCAGTACCCCCAACTAAGGCACAAGATTTAATCTCTCAATATTCCAAATAATGATGGCTGATATTACTTACTTAACAGGCAAGGAGCCACACTCTTTAGAAAAGCGTCTCATTTTTAAAAATGTAGATCGTAAAGATTGGGATACGAGTATTGACACTTATCTAAATGAAGGTGGTTATAATAGTTTGAAAAAAGCTATTCAATTAAAGCCTCATGAAGTGACTGAGCAAGTTAAAGCCTCTGGTTTACGTGGTCGTGGTGGAGCCGGCTTTCCTACTGGTCTTAAGTGGAGCTTTATACCACCTGACAACGATAAGCCTGTTTATCTGATTTGTAACTGTGATGAATCAGAACCCGGTACTTTTAAAGATAGGTACATCGTTCACCAAGACCCACATCAGCTAATTGAGGGCATGGTTATTACAGCTTATGCTATTGGCTGTAAGTTAGCTTATATTTATGTGCGCGAGGAGTTTCCTGAAGCCGCAACTATTTTAGAAAAAGCTATTGAAGAAGCTAAAGAGAAAAATTTACTTGGTAAAAACATCTTAGGCGCTGAGTTTGATTTGGAGATTTACATTCACCGTGGTGCTGGAGCTTATATCTGTGGCGAAGAAACTGGGCTAATCGAGTCTCTAGAAGGAAAACGCCCTTACCCTAGAATTAAGCCACCTTACTTCCCTGCTGCTCTAGGCCTCTACATGTGTCCTACTATTGTAAACAACGTAGAATCTCTATGCCATGTGACTCATATCCTCAATATGGGTAGCGAAGAGTACGCTAAGCTTGGCACTCCACGTAATACAGGCACACGTATTCTCTGCCTCTCTGGTGATGTAAGAAATCCTGGCTACGTTGAGGTAGAAGTGGGCAAAATCACCATGCGTCAACTCCTCTATGATATCGGCGGTGGACCACTCAAGGGTCGCGCGTTTAAAGCAGTTATTCCAGGTGGTTCTTCTTCTAAAATTCTAAAATGTGATGAAGTTTTTAATATTACCAAAGGAGATAAGAAAGTAGATTTAGATTTTTGGGATATCCCTCTTGATTTTGATACCCTGGCAGCTTGCGGCTCAATGGCTGGCTCTGGTGGTGTCATCGTCCTTGATAACACGAGAAAAATGTCATGGGTACTTAATAATATCAACCATTTCTATGCTCATGAATCCTGTGGACAATGCACACCTTGCCGAGAAGGCTCGATGTGGATGAAGAAAATTTCTGATCGGATTGTCGAGGGCAAAGCGAACGCTGAAGACATCAAAACTCTAGAAGAAGTTGCTTACCAAATTGATGGTAGAACTATCTGTGCTTTTGGTGAGGCCTCAGCATGGCCAGTCGAAGCCATTATTGACAAATTTAAAGATGAACTCATTGGTGAAACTAGTGAGGACAACACTTACATTTCTAAAGAAAAAGAACTTCAACAACAATTTTTTCAGGCCTAATGGGGTCGTTGAAGGCCTATCAATCATGAGCATTTTAATAAAAGTTTTAGCATTTCTTCAAGTCAACAGATTTGACTTGAAATTGAACAAAGGTAGCCGTTGTTCTTTTTACCATAAGTTTTGTCGCTTCCTTAGTGGTATGTTTATACACACTTGCAGTCGCTCCTCACTTATGGCAAAAATAACCAACGGGCTCATAATCGCTACACTTTCAACAATCCCATAATGAACAAGCTATCTACCACCTCTCTACCTAAAGATATCGCTGCAGAAAAAGGTCTGGTCAATATTCAAATTGACGGAGTCTGGATGCAAGTACCTAAAGGCACACGTATCATAGAAGCCTGTAATTTAGCTAAGGCACAAGTACCTCACTACTGTTACCATGAAAAGCTTTCATCTCCGGGTAACTGCCGCATGTGTCTAGTCCAAATGGGGATGCCTCCTCGTCCAGCTCCCGGAGCTGAGCCGGTATACGATGAGCAAGGTTACCAAGAGATTAGCTGGAACCCTCGCCCTATTATTTCTTGTGCCAATACAGTGGCAGAAAACATGGGCATTAAAACCCAAGGTGAATTAGTAGAAGGATGTCGTAAAGATGTGATGGAGTTTCTCCTAATCAATCACCCTCTAGACTGCCCTATTTGTGATCAAGCTGGTGAGTGCACCCTCCAAGAATACTCTGTCGAACATGGGCAAGCTCAGAGTAGGTTTAAGGAAACTAAAGTCAAAAAGCCTAAAAATGTACGTATTGGCGAGCGCATACGTTTAGATGATGAGCGCTGTGTCTTGTGCAGTCGCTGTATCAGATTCATGGATGAGGTGGCTGATGATCCAGTACTGGGATTTGCAGAGCGTGGCACGCATTCTAAGCTCACTGTGCACCCTGATAAATTACTCAATCATAATTATTCTCTTAATACTGTTGATATCTGCCCTGTGGGTGCGTTGACCTCTACTGATTTTAGGTTTCAGATGAGAGTCTGGTTCCTTAAGCAGACTCCAACCATTGATACTAACTGTGGGCACGGTGTAAATACTACAGTGTGGACTCGAGGCAATGACATATATCGTGTGACTCCTCGTCAAAATGATGCTGTTAATTCTTGTTGGATGCCTGATAATTACCGTTTAAGTTTTAAAAACTTTAAAGAAGAGTTACGCTTATTAGAACCTACCCAAAAAGTTAAAGAAACTCACCAACCTATTCATTGGACTAAAGCCTTTGCCAGTATTAATGAGCAACTAGGTTCAGCTAATTCTGAAAATACAGCACTTATCGTATCTGCAAGCCTCACCAACGAAGAGCTCTATTTAGCTAAAACATTGGCAGAAAAACTCGATATTAAAACCCTTGCTAGTGTCGAACATAAACAAGAAGAAGATAAGCTACTCATTAGTTCTGACGCTAACCCTAACACTTTAGGCTTACAATTGATATTTAAACTTAAAACACTTTATAAAAAACTAGGCTCAATTAAGACCGGCATTAAGTCAGGTACGATTAAAAATCTGATTGTGCTAGGTGAAGATTTAACCACTATCAGGGGTTGGGACGCTGAATTACTAAGTCACTTAGATTGTCTAATTTCAACACATAGTCTTGCCAATGCTACAGCTCAGGCCAGTGATTACAGCCTGCCTGTCGCCACTGCCTTTGAAAATCAAGGTACCATGATTAACCTCAGCGGACGTTTACAAAAACTTAATGCTGCGACCAAAGCACCTACCGCAGTGAAAACTCATTTTCAACTTCTCACTAATTGGTTGCATTCACTAGGTGTTAATCACCTAGCCACACAACCTGAAGCTCTATTTATTGAACTCAGTGAAACCTATAAAGCTCTCAATGGTATTACTTATGGCAGTCTTTCTGATTTAGGAGAGCCTATTATAGAGACTAACTACCAAGTACCCCTATTAGCCAAAGAACAGCAACGCCGCAACCAAGGCATCATTGCTTAATTATTGATTACTAACATTATTTACTAGTTAATGAAAAGCTGGAGACAACTACCAACAATTGCTTGCCTCATTTGTAGCGTCTTCGCTAGTATTCATGAAGCACAAACTCAAGACCTACCAGCCAACTGGCCAGCCAGCTACCCCAGCTGGTGGTACAACGCTGCAGACCCAGCCAATGGACTCATCGACGGCACCAAAACAGAGTTTAACCAAAACAACTCAGGCATCCTCAACCAAGGACAACTCTGGAACATCGCCTACAACGGCATCAACGAACTCAACAACAAGCTCAGCCTCATAGGCGGAGCTGGTTTTACTCTAGCAGACTTTAGTAACGGCAACACACCCAGCTACTACTCACCAGCTAACCTAGGACAACTCAAGAATGTCAGCTCCAAATTCTTTGACAGATTTGCCGAGCTAGGCTTCACCCCCAACTCAGCAGGCTGGCCTGCAACACTCATACTCGATACAGGAGCAGTAGACAACTCACCTAACTACCCATGGCTCAACGACCAAACCCCAGACAACTTTAAACCCGCCAATATAGGCCAAGCCAAACACCTATTTTCATGGGACTTAACCCAATTTAGCCTACTACTTACCAAAGACACCGATGGTGATGGACTAAGCGACTACCAAGAGAACTACACCTACAACACCGACCCCAACAACCCAGACACCGATAATGATGGTATTAATGACGGAGTAGAAATAGCCACAGGAACAGATCCCAATATAGCGGATGCTACAGACACAGATAATGGTGATGATGAGACTCCCGATGATACAGAGCCAAACAATGAAAGTAACAACGAAGTTTATTATGAAGTTTATTTAGGCACAGAATATAATTCTATTTATAATTTTACTAATGATTCAGAGTTAAAAACAAGTAACAATACTATAATTTTAGATAGCAGAATTAGCCAGTTGACAATTTCAACTGATCATAATGATTTTGGTGAGTTTATTGATGGAGTGTATTCTGATTCATACCAAATTAACACCAAAATAGCTAAAAATGAATCAAGATTAATGCTAGTAGAGGCTAATTTTTGGGGTGATGATTATTTATTAGATATAAGCAGCCGTCCAGATTTAATACCATCTTCAATGACTCTTAATATTGAAGAAATCGACGTTCAGGAGCACTTCTCTTTTGCTTCTGATTTTATAGATACTGAACTCAATAATGATGGGCCTACACTATCCAATCATAAAATAGTTAATACTCAGATTATTCAAAATGTTACTAACAGTGATTTAGAATTTAATATTAATATAACTTTGAATGGCAGCTACAGCTCAACTGAACTTATCAATGATCTTAGTCCATATACTGACTCTGAATTCTTTTTCAAAACTCATGGATATAATATTTATCTATATCCAATTCAAGTCGAAGAATTCGTTGAACCAGGTGAATCAGCAGGTTGTACTGGTTATGATGATGGAGTGGACTCAGGAGGTGAGCCAGCTCTCATGGTTCCACTAGAAGGAAGCAATAAAATCAAAGTAATTTTAAAAGGCATACCTCAAGACATACTATCTACAGCTCAATTTATCTCTAAAAATAGTAAAGTCACTATTAGTCTAGAAACACCAATAAGCGAAGAAACCGTGCTCACCATATCAGGCAACGGAACGACAGGAAGAAATATCGATGAAATCCAATTAGAAATTGAAGGTGCAGCCACACCAATTAAACTCTTTGAGGTGGATGTGTTGAAGAGACGCAATGTAGATATAAATATACATACTGTTACAGCGCAAAATAACCTTGATCGAGTGCCTACCAATGTACCTAGTGCTTCGTCATTAGCAAATTATCTCAATACAAAAATATGGGGCAATCAGGCAAATGTGTATTTTAATGTAACTAACAAAGGAAGTTCTATTATTGACTATGATTTAGATAATAATGGTTTTCTTCCTTATTATTCTTATGGAGTTGAACATGAAGTTTTTACTGATGGTCTTGGTGATGAAAATGTAAATATTTACTACATATATAAGCTAAGTGGATTAATTTCAGGAGTTGCTCATACTGATACAGCAGAAGCTTGGATTGCTACGCAGACTTCAGATAATGAACAGCATACCACAGCTCATGAACTAGGACATATTTTAGGTTTGTACACAGATGGTACTCATAGTCCATATGAGAAAGATATTATGCATGCAGATTCAGAAAATTCTTGCAGAATTAGAAGAGAGCACTGGAACACAGCCAACCCTTAACTCATAAATTTATGAAAATATTCACACTTTTTCTAGCCCTAATAAATCTAGCTATCACAACACTTCAAGCTCAATCTAATGAATATAGTGAAAAGCACTTAGAAGCCATTCATAAGCTAAAAACAGCAGAAACTTTTCAAGAAAAGTATTTAGCTTTAATACATGCTGAAAAGTTTCATTCTAGAGAAGTCGACGAACTTATTGTGAGTTATTTAGATGATAAGACAAAAGCAGAAGCATTATCTCCTAATAGTGATATTTTAACTCAAGATATTGATATTACAGCGATGTATAGATTCGATGCTAAATATCCTGAAGCTAATATCAATTATAGAATTACAACAATTAAAATGATTAAAGAAGTTCGTAAATTAACTAATATTTCAGATACAGAACGCAGAATAAAATTTAAAGAAGCCAGACAAAAAGCTTTTGAATTAACACAGTCAAAAATTCGTACCTGGTGGGCAGAAAACAAAGACTACATAGAATATTACGGAGACAATCAGTATCGAATCATCCCATTAGAAGAAAGAGAACCTAAAAAGCAAGAAACACCATCTGAACCTAAAGACTCTAAAATCAATCCCAATTTACTAACTAAAACCAATACTCAACAATCAACTACACAAAAAACCACCCAACAACCCAAACCTCAACAAACCACATCTAAATCTAAAGCCACGGAGGACAATTTCACCAATTGGGTAATCTACGTACTAGCTGTGGTTATACTGTTAATAATCCTTATATTCCTCAAACTTAAAAAGACCAAGTAAATAGTTTCTTATATTTTAATTTATGTTAAATATTAATGTCATTAGCTCGGTTACTTTATAACTTGCTTCACTCATAATATGGACGCTTTTTTTATCATTTCGACTCTTATTAAAATAATAGTAATCACATTTTTACTATTATTACCTATGATTGCCTATTCAGTATATGCTGAGCGTAGAGTGTCTGCTATTATTCAAGATAGAGTAGGCCCTAACCGTGTTGGTTTCCAAGGTTTGCTACAGCCTATTGCTGATGGGATTAAGTTCCTCCTCAAAGAAGAGTTTACCCCAGGTCATGTACGCAAAGGATTTTTTATTCTAGCCCCTATTCTTACCATGGCACCAGCTCTCATTACGGTGGCTGTTATTCCTTTTGGTAGCGACATTATTCTCGATACTGGACGCACGCTTGCTCTATCTATTGCACAGGTTGAGATTGGGCCTCTATTCATTTTTGCGATTGCCTCTATCTCTGTTTATGGGATTGCGATTGCCGGTTGGGCGTCCAACTCTAAGTACGCTTATTTTGGCTCTGTACGTTCAGCGGCTCAGATGATTTCCTATGAAATTGCTCTGGGTTTATCTATCATTCCAGTATTGATGCTATTTAGTAGTTTTAATCTCAATGATATGATTGCCTATCAAGCTGAGCATGGCTGGCTCCTATTACCTATTAGCATTGAGCATGGATTAACCAAAGAAGGTCTACTGACATGGTTTCCTATGTTGATAGCTTTTATTATATTTACCGTTTCCATTTTTGCTGAGACCAATCGTATGCCTTTTGATTTACCAGAATGCGAAACTGAATTAGTGGGTGGTTACCATACTGAGTACTCATCGATGAAATTCGCTCTATTCTTCTTAGGCGAATATGCGGCTATGATTGTGGGCTCTGCGGTAGTAGTAACTATTTTCTTAGGTGGTTGGTCCTTGCCTTTTGGCTTAAGTCATACTGAATTTTTAAGCTCAGGTTCTATTTGGGCTGGTCTTATCCATATTGGTTGTTTCTTAGCTAAACTCATTGGATTTATTATCTTCTTTATTTGGGTGCGTTGGTCTATTCCTCGTTTTCGTTATGATCAGCTCATGAAACTTGGCTGGGTCGTGTTCTTTGAGCTAGCCTTGGTCAATGTCGTTATCACTGCGGTTATTCTCTATTTTCTTACTCGTTAATTCATTTTTTTATCATGTCTTTTACTAAAGTTAAACGCCCTAAGCTCAAGTGGTATGAGCATCTCTACTTCCCTACTCTTTTTGGTGGTTTAAAAATCACCTTTGGGCACGCTATACGCTCACTTAAGAGCACTACTACGGGTAAAAAAGACATGAATAGCTCAGGCTTGGGAGTGACCATGCAGTACCCTGAGACTAAATGGGATGAATTCCTGCCAGAATGGTATCGTGGTGTGCCTGCACTGGTGACTGATGAACAAGAACGTGAACGTTGTGTGTCTTGTCAGCTATGTGAGTTTATTTGCCCACCTAAAGCTATTCGTATCACCCCTGGTGAAATCCCTGACGGTGATGAATGGGCAAAAGTAGAAAAAGCGCCTAAAGAATTCGACATTGATATGACTCGCTGCATTTACTGTGGTTTATGTGAAGAAGTCTGTCCAGAACAAGCTATTTATCTACGCCAAGATTATTCTGTGACTGGTCTAGCGAGAAAAGATCTCATGCATGATAAGGAAAGGCTTTATGAAATCGGAGGTAAGCGTGTCGGTCTCGTTAACAAGTGGAATAAACTTAAATAATAATGAATACTCTTTATTTTGAACCTACATTATTAGCTAATGTCATGCCTTTAGGCCTGACCGTTATCTTTGGGCTACTTATGCTCATTTCTGCGCTCGTCGTTATTCTAGCTAGGAATCCTGTAACTAGCGCCTTGGGCATGTTAGCTTGTTTTGTGACTCTGGCAGCTTTGTTTATTGGTTTAGATGCCTTCTTTGTCGGTATCTTGCAAATTCTTGTTTATGCAGGTGCTGTGATGGTGCTGTTCCTTTTTATTATTATGCTCTTAGATTTGAAAGAGCCTAGTGAAGTAGAAATGAGCACTGTAAAGCCTGCAAGTATTATTTTAGGCATTATCACCGTACTCTTACTCTTGATTCAAGTGGGTGTAGTTCTGAGTAAAATCCCTACAACTTTATTTGCAAAAATAGACCATGAGGCAGCAGCGACTCATTTTAATCCAGATAGTATCATTACTTCTAAGCTCAAGGCGGGCATTTTGCCTGATGCACATCTTATTGGTCAGGCTTTGAGTCTCAACTATGCTTTTGCCTTGCAGCTCATCGGTATCATTCTATTACTAGCAACTATTGGTGTCATTGTCATTGCGCAAAATAACGCACAAACCAACACGCAAAAAAAGCCACACTAATTCATACGAATTCCCTCATCTCTTTTATTTATCATGACCTCTCTTAATGTTTTACTACTATTTGCAGCCTTACTTTTTTGTGTAGGCTTACTAGGTATCCTCATTCGTCGTAGCTTGATTGTGATTCTCATGTGCTTGGAGCTCATGTTAGCGGCGGCTATGCTCAACCTAGTTGCTTTTAACCGCTATCATTTAGATGAAACTGGCTTACCTGCCACTTCATTATCTATTTTCATTTTCTTTATTATTGCGGTAGCTGCAGCAGAAGCAGCACTAGGATTAGCACTAGTCACTGCCATTTATAAACAAAAGAAAAACCTCAACCTCAATGAGCTGAATAGCTTAAAAGAAATTTAATCTTCTTATTATGAATCCTTGGTTACTTTTACTCATCCCGCTTTTAAGCAGTGCTTTTATTTGGTGGTTTTTAAGCGCTAATAAATCTACTTCTTTTATTGCTGCTTGGTTCTCAACTGCAGCTAGCGTAGCTTGTCTACTCATCGTGATAGGGCTTAATCAAGCCGAAGAATTAGGAGCGTATGCCTTTAACTGGATTGAGCTTGAGAGTTTGACACTTTCTATCGGGTTGATGCTTGATAGTACCGCATTAAAAATGATGCTCATTGTCACAGGAATTGGCACTCTGGTGAATTTATTCTCTACCATATATATGGCTAAAGATGAGCATGCTGCACGCTATTATGCTGCGCTCAGCTTGTTCCTGTTTTCTATGACAGGCATTGTATTAGCTGATAATTTCATCATGATGTTTATCTTTTGGGAGCTCGTTGGTCTCAGCTCTTATTTGCTCATTGGTCATTGGTTTTATAAAGATAGTGCCGCCAATGCCTCTAAGAAGGCCTTTCTCATGAACCGTATTGGTGATTTTGGTTTTATTATTGGTATTTTGCTCGTTTGGGTCATGGCTGGTAGTTTTCATTTTGACCAACTAGCTACTCTACTCGCCGACAAACCTGAACAAGTGGCTAGCTTAGGCGCTATCACGCTAGCTTGTCTATTCTGTGGTGCTTTAGGTAAATCAGCTCAATTCCCTCTACATACATGGTTAGCTGACGCCATGGAAGGCCCTACCCCAGTGTCTGCTCTTATTCATGCCGCTACTATGGTCGCAGCTGGTATTTATATGTTGTTTAGATTCCAGCTCTCACTTGGTTATGATGTTGCTGGACTTATTTTTGATACTTGGGCAGGAACCATGATTTCTTATTTAGGAGCTACCACTGCTGTGATTGCTGCACTTTGTGCGCTAGCTCAAAGTGATATTAAAAAGATTCTCGCTTATTCTACTCTCTCCCAATTAGGCTACATGGTAATGGCTATTGGTCTAGGGTTCAAAGGCGGTGAAGCTGCTATGTTCCACCTCTATACCCACGCATGGTTTAAAGCTTTATTATTCTTAGGTGCTGGTGCTATTATTTATCGTTGTCATCATCAGCAAGATATATGGAAAATGGGAGGTTTAGCCAAACGTATGCCCGTGACTGCATTTTGCTTTATTCTTGGCTCAGCGGCACTTATGGCGATACCTATTATCACGTCAGGTGCTTACTCTAAAGAACAAATTCTAGAAGTGGTTCATCATGAAAACACCTTATTATTTTGGGTAGCTATTGTCGTCGCTGCACTCACCGTTTTTTATACTTTACGTCTGATTATTGTGACATTTACAGGAACTGCACGTAGTAATGATAGTTCAGATGCCAAAGAAGCACCTGTGGCTATGCTTATTCCTTTAGTTATTCTTGGCGTATTGGCTATCATATCTGGGCTACCTAAGGTAGCTAAAGTATTGGCTCCTGCTTATCACGAGCATCCGGTGGTCTTTAATTTTGTTTTTATCAGCTCAAGTATAGCGATTATTATTGGAGCTATCACTGCTGTTGTTATCTATCGAGGAAAAGGTAATGAGCCGCTATATCTGCCTATTCTCAAGAAAGCGTTTGGCTTTGATTTCTTTTATGAAGTATTTTTGGTGCGTTGGATTCAAAGATTTGTAGCAGGTTTATGTCAAGTGACAGATCAGTTCCTTATATCTGCAGTGATTGTCAGTGGTGTAGCTAGATTTACTGCTTATGTTGGTCAAGGATTGCGCCAAATGCACCGTGGGCAACTCGCTTTATATCACCTACTTCTAAGCGTAGGTATGATTGTTCTAATTTACCTTTTTGTTTTTGCCTAGGGCATTTTATTTATCAGCTTTATGATTATTTACCTTATTATTATCAGCCTGTTAGCTATCGTAGCTATTAGTTTGAATCTACCTGCTAAGCGCATTTCTGTTATTGCAGCTACCTTAAACTTGCTCATTGGCATTAATTTATGCTTTTTTAATAATTTAAAAGAAAGCTCTATTGAGTTGATGGGGTTAGCTAGCCTCAAAGATGAAGGTGAATTCTTTAAAATGGGTTTAGCCATTACCTCATCAAATATGGGATTAATTATCTTAACTTTATTAGTGACTTTGGCGGTATTTGTTATCCCTAAAGTTGCAGATAAAGATGCTAAATTTCAGAGTATTTGTAGCTGGCTCATTTCTCTTGGTTGTTTATTAGCGTTTGCAGCACAGGATGTTATTTTCTTCTACGCCTTTCATGAGTTAGCTTTGATCCCTACTTTTCTGATGTTGGGTCGTTACGGCAAACGTGCCAAAGAAACCACTGCTTGGAAAATGATGGTTTACCTAGCCTTTGGCTCCTTGGTGCTCCTTGCAGGTATTTTACTCTTAGTGATTAAAGCTGGAGCGGTAACCTTTGCTGGTATTGCGCAAGCTATAGCTGCTGAAGCATTAAATTATCATGATCAAGTATGGATTTCTGGTTTATTATTGCTTGGGTTTGGCACATTAATCTCTCTCTTCCCTTTTCATAGCTGGGCACCACATACTTATGCTAACTCACCCACAGCAACGAGCATGCTGCATGCTGGTGTGCTTAAAAAGTTTGGCTTACTAGGTTTATGGCAAATTGGCATCGCTTTTGTGCCTCAAGGCATGGCTTATTGGACACCTACTCTATGTATTTTATTGCTAGGAAACATTATTTTCATGGGCTTAGTGACAATCAATCAAAGAAAAATTGATGATATGCTAGCCCATTCATCTGTCATGCATATGGGTTATTTATTCTTGGCCTTGGTAGTGCTCATTTATAACCCAAGCTCTGAGTTAGCTTACCAAGGCTTTATGATCCTCATGGTGGCTCATGGTTTAAGTACAGCTCTACTATTTGGCCTAAGTGATGTCATCAAACATAGAACTGGAACCTTTCACTTCGAAGATTTAGGAGGTTTAGGTAAATCAACACCTAAGTTATGCTTCCTTTTTGCCATTGGAACCATGGCGGCACTCGGCTTACCTAGCCTAGGTAACTTTACAGGTGAGTTTCTGATTTTCTTTAGTGCGTTTGATTTATATAGAAACTCGGGTGAATGGACGATATTGACCACAACCACCGTGATTGCCCTGTGGGGAATTGTAATTAGTGCCACTTACGGTCTGCGTTCATTTAGAGCTATTTTTCAAGGTAGTCAAAACACTTATTTGACTCAACGTATAGAGAACCAAGCAGTTAAAGATATTAAATTTAGCGCTTGGTTTATCTCTGTAATTCTTATTATTGCTCTTTTTATACTAGGGATTTTTCCTCAGCTATTTATCCAACATTTTGCTAGTTAAATTTATGCCTGCCCATTACTTAGAAATTATTTTAGTAGTCGCGAGTTTACTCATTATCTTTATTGATGCTTTTGCGAGTAAGTCTTCCAAGATTAAGGTCTCTAACCTTACTACGGCCATCGCTGGCTTGGCTCTAGCCTATGTGATTGCTACACTCTGCACTTACACTGCTCAATTGAAGTCTCAGGATCTACCTGAACCAACTCTACTGAGCAATCCATTGAGCGATCAGTTCTTATTTGACCAGTTCACTATATTCTTTAAAGTATTTTTTGCTGTCTGCTCGTTGTTGGTCGTTTTATTGGCTAATCATGTAAAAACTACCGTTGAAGGTGTTGATAAACCTTATCAAGGAGCCTTTGATGCGATATTACTCTTAGTCTGTGCCGGCATGATGTGGTTGGCCTCAGCCAAAGATATTATTCATTTATTTGTGGCTCTTGAACTTGTGGCTATTGGTTTTTATGTACTTATTAGTTTTTGGCGTAGTCAAGGCGAGCTTGAGGCTGGCATTAAATACCTTATCCTAGGAGGGGTTTCCACAGCTATTTTAGTCTATGGACTCTCTTGGTTATATGGTACCTCTGGACATATTGATATTAATTATATTTTTAGTATTACTAATACAGGAGCTTTCCCTATAGAAGGTTGGTTGTTAGGCTTTATTTTGGTACTTATTGCGATTAGTTTCAAAGTCGGGTCATTTCCTTTCCAATTATGGATACCTGATGTGTATCAAGGGGCTAACACTCCTACAACAGCGCTACTATCTGTAGCCTCTAAAGCTGCTGGACTCATGATATTCTATCGTTTAGTCACAGAAGCGGTACGTACAGATAGCCTACAATACCCTCTATTAATTGTCTTAACTGTGGTTATTATTGCTACTCTACTTATTGGTAATTTAGGTGCGCTAGCTCAGCAGAATATTAAACGTCTTTTTGCTTATAGTTCGATTGCTCAAGCAGGATTCTTACTGATTCCTATCCTTGGTTTAACAGATGTTTACTATAATAAAGATGCTATATCTGCTGCATTTTTTCTTTATCTGATTGCTTATTTAATCGCAACGATGTCTGCTTTCTTTTGTCTTGCTGCCGTTGAGAAGCAACGTGAATCTAGCCATCAAAATGCCTTTAGCGGATTGGGTAGAACTAACCCTGGTTTAGCGCTCGCTATGACCATCGCACTAAGTAGCCTTGCCGGACTCCCCCTCACGATTGGATTTCAAGCAAAAATAAATGTCTTTGCTCTACTCATTGAGCAACAAGAGTGGTTGATATTTGTGATGGCGCTACTCGGTGCCGTGGCTAGCTTCTATTACTACTTTAAAGTTCTTAGAGCGATATATTGGAATAACGAAACGACAGAACAGCAAGAAAAAATTACAGTCCCGTTACCTTACAGTATTGTATTAGTTATAAGTTCTATACTTATTCTTTATTTAGGTATATTCATTAGAGAATTGCTGCCTTTACTGCCTTAGCTCACATTACTTTTACTCTATTTTCATTATGGATAAACAATTTTTAGAAACATTACTCAAAACACCTAGCCCAACTGGGTTTGAAACTGCTGGACAAGCTTGCTGGATGGAGCATATTAAGCCTTATGCCGATAGCTTAGAAAAAGATGCCTATGGATCCGCATGGGCCATACGCAAAGGTACAAGTGACTTGACCCTACTACTGGAATCACATGTAGATGAGATTGGCTACATGATTAAATATATCAGTGATAAGGGTTTTATCTATATTGATATCGTGGGTGGTAGTGACGTGGCTACTTCTAGAGGTAAACGCCTGCACTTCTTAGGAGACAAAGGCACTGTTTTAGGGGTCATTGGTAATACTGCTATTCATCTAAGAGAAAACAGAGCTAACGAGAAATCACCTAAGGTTCATGAAGTTTGGGTAGATATTGGTGCGAGCTCAAAGGAAGAGGTATTGGCTACTGGCCTTAGGGTCGGACACCCTGCTGTTTATGTAGAAGAACCTACATGGATGGGTACAGGCGATAATGAAGGTCAACTCCTCGTATCTAGAGCTATTGATAACCGTATTAGTGGTTATATTTTACAGCAAGTCTTCAAAAAACTAGCTGAGAATTCTGTCACGCCGTTCTACACACTTATTGCACTCAATGCTGTGCAAGAGGAAATCGGTGGTTATGGTGCTCAAATGGCGTCCTATAAACTACATCCAGATGTTTGTCTCTGCTTAGATGTCACTCACGCTACAGATACTCCTGGTATCAACCAACAACAGCATGGAGAAGTCATTCTGGGCAAAGGCCCTAGCCTCACTCATGGTACAGCTAATCACCCAGCTATTGTGCAGCAACTTATTAGTATTGCAGCTGACGCATCTATTGAGATTCAGCATGAGTCATCAAGCCGTTGTTCTGGTACGGATACTGACAGCATCTACCCTAACCGTGGGGGCATTCCCTCGGCTCTAGTTTCTATTCCTCTGCGCAATATGCACAGCACAGTCGAAACAGTGAATATGAAAGATGTAGACGCCACTATCGAGCTATTACTCGCCTTTATCCAAGGCTGCAATGAGCCACTTGTCTAATAAATAGCCTCACGCCAAGCCGCAAAGAATTATACATTTTATTAACCACTGAATTCACGGAAGACACGGAACTGCGACCACATAGAGAACTAGTAAGAAAAAATCTCACGCTAAGACGCAAAGACGCTAAGGGGTAATACGGTAAGTAAATAACCATCAAAGCCTCCTTTGGTCATTTTCAACATATAAAGTAGATGAATCTTGGCTGTTTATGCGATCATTTTTAGTCCAGGCATCGTCCATCTCTGTTTCTTGATGCTGATATTTTTTGCGCCTTGGCGGCTTTGCGTGCGTTATCACACTCCAAAGTGTCTATATAGTTTAGCACTTATTCCCACTGCTTATACAGTCCTCTATAAACAGTGAGTGCCTAGTTGCTTCCAACTAGACACTCGGTGCTATGAATTAACTTACTCCAGACTCTTCATAGAGCCTTTTATAAGTTAAAATTTGATCAATAATTAGCCGCGCTAATTATATGGTGAAATTATTTAATTAAACTGGATGTTCAATTACCCATGGTCTAGCTCCCAAGTAAGGTTGTAATTTAGGTTTTTGGTTATGACTAGGCGGTAATAAACTAGGAGCCTCATGTTCACAATTATGCGTGTTGCAAATATGTGGTTCAAATTGACTTTTAATATTACGTTCTATCGCTGATTTTTTCTTAGGATCAATTTGAGCTACATTGGGTACAGCGACATAAGCGCGCATAGAAAGCTTGTTGCACGTAGGACAAGGTGCTGGATGGGCACGCAACCCTAACGGGCGCATCAATTCAAAATGACCGTGTGTTTTGCAAGTGTAATCAAAGATTTGCATAATGATTTTTGTTAAAGTTTAAAAATGTTAGCAAGCTACTTGGAATACTAAGTTAAAGTTAAATAAATCAACTCAATACTCCAAGCAACCTATTACTAACTAACCAACTATGCTTTGGCTAAATCTGTTCCCGGAGTTACCTCAGTCTTAGGCCCTTCAGCGTTAGGCTTAATGTTAAAGTCAAAGATATCTGTAGGTAAGAATAATGTTGCACAAGCATTAGGAATATCAACGATACCGCTGATGTGACCTTCTACTGGAGCTGTACCAAGGATGGCGTAAGCTTGCTCACCTGTGTAACCAAATTTCTTCATGTACTCGATAGCATTGAGACAGGCTTGACGATAAGCTACATGCACATCTAAGTAGTGCTGCTGACCATCTTCATCCACTGAAATACCTTCAAAGATGAGGAAGTTGCTGTATCTAGGCTCAAGTGGGCTTGGTTCAAAGATTGGATTCACAATCGCATACTTTTCAACACCGCCTTTGATAAGCTTAACTCTTATGTCTAAGTAACCTGCCATTTCAATAGCTCCACAGAATGTGATTTCACCATCACCTTGAGAAAAATGGATATCACCCATAGATAAACCACCGTCTTTTACGTAGACTGGGAAGTAAACTTTTGAACCTTTAGTAAGGTTTTTGATATCACAGTTACCACCATGTTCACGTGGAGGTACAGTACGAGCAGCTTCTTTAGCTGCTTCTGCTGCTTCTGCTGGCTTCATTCTACCCATGTGTGCTGTATCAGCATAAGGGAGAGTACAGAGTGCTGGAACTCTTTCTGGATCCGTATCAAAGAGCTCTTTCTCACGCTTGTTCCAGTTATCAAGTAGTTCTTTTGATGGCAAACAACCAATAAGACCTGGGTGCATAATACCTGCAAATTCTACATTAGGTATGTGACGTGATGAGGTGTAAATACCATGGAAATCCCAACAAGCTTTACGAGCATCTGGGTAATGCTCAGTGAGGAAACCTCCACCATTTTCTTTGGCAAATAAACCTGTGAAACCCCACTGGAAGTCATCAAGTACACCAACATCTAAAATTTCTACGACCATGAGATCGCCTGGCTCTGCTCCTTTGACACCGATAGGGCCTGTAAGGTAGTGCACCTTAGTTAAATCTACCTCTTTAATATCGAGAGCAGAGTCATCATTTTTGATTTGACCACCTGTCCAGTCCACACATTCTACACGAAATGAATCACCTGGTTCAACCATAGCTACCATAGGTAGGTCTGGGTGCCAGCGGTTGTGAATCACATCTTGTTCTTCTGGTGGTGTATTGAGGTCTACTTTGAGTAATGTTTTCATAGTCTTTGTTTGGTTTGTTATTTTTAGTATTTTTTAAAAGGCTATTGTATAAGATAATTTAATTCGAGATGGATTAATTAATCTTATACAGTAGCCATTGTAATTTCCTGTCATTACACAGAAAGGAAGCTTTTGATTTTCTCGGCATCAACATCAGCTCGTTTACTCGAGTGAACGATAGCGCCACCCTCCATCACGAGAAAGCGATCACAAGCCTCCAAGGTGAAAGAGAGCACCTGCTCTGCTACGATGATAGAAATACCGTGAGAATCTCTAATTTTCTTAAGGGTTCTTGCCATTTCTTTGATGATAGAAGGTTGAATACCTTCTGTTGGCTCATCTAACAACAAGACTTTAGGCTGAGTAACCAAAGCTCTGGCAATAGCTAACTGCTGCTGCTGTCCACCTGATAGGTTACCACCCATACGTTTACCCATTTCCTTAAGTACTGGAAAAAGCTCATAGATATATTCTGGTATTTGCTTAGATTTTGTAGCATCTAAACCTACTTTGATATTATCTGTTACTGAGAGAGTGGGATAAATCATTCTACCTTGAGGAACGTAAGCTAAACCTTCGCGCACCCTTTTAAAACTAGGTTTGTCTGCGAGTTCAGAACCCTCAATGCTGATACTGCTCCCCTCACCACAAGGAAGGATACCAATAATAGATTTAAATAGGGTTGTTTTACCCATCCCATTACGTCCCATAACAGCCAAGATTTCTCCCTCTGCTAAATCAAAGTCCAGCTTTTCAATAACCTTACTTTCTCCGTAACTTACTTTAAGATTTTTTACATTTAACATAATATGTATTTTTTAAATTTTATTTAGTGACCGAGGTAAACCTCTTGAACAGTTGCATCATTTTGAACTTCGTCCATGGTTCCTTCTTTTAAGATTTTACCTAAGTGAAGCACCGTGACCCTATCCGCAATTTTAGCTACAAAGTCCATATCATGTTCAATGATAATGACTGAGCGCTCTTTAGCCATTTTCTTGAGAAGAATAGCTGTCTCATCACGTTCTTTAGCGGTCATTCCCGCTACAGGCTCATCGAGCATCACTAGTTCAGGATCTTGAACTAGAAGCATGCCTATTTCTAACCATTGCTTCTGACCATGACTAAGTAGCTCTGCTTCTAAATCTAATAAATCAATAAGAAAGATTTCTTCGGCAACTTCTAAGATGCGTTTAACCACCTTATCAGTCCTTTTAAAACCTAAGGATCCCGTAATTGAACGTCCTTGTGGGTAAGAGATCTCTAAATTTTCAAATACAGTTAACTTGTCATAAATAGACGGTGTTTGGAACTTACGACCAATGCCTAAGCGCACAATTTCGTGCTCACGCATTTTGGTAATTTCCTTATTATTGTATTTGATACTACCCGCACTAGACTTAGTCTTACCACTAATAAGATCTAAGACCGTTGTCTTACCTGCCCCGTTAGGGCCGATAATGACTCGTAGTTCTCCTTTATCGACATAAAGTGTTAAATCATCGACAGCTTTAAAACCATCAAAACTTACAGTTAAGTCTTCTATCGCTAGCAAAAAATCAGTATTACTTGGCATCGTTTACAGTTGGTTTAAGGTTATCGTCTGAATCTTCTGTTTTTTTAGAAGAAAACTTGGAAATAAGTTTAAGTATTTGAGGCTTAAAGAAGCTCTCGTAAAGTCCAGCCAAACCTTTAGGTAAGAACAGAACTATAATAATAAAGGTGGCTCCGTAAATAAAGGTCCACAAGTTAGGGTACGCTTCGGAGAAGGCTGTCTTGGCAGCGTTAACAGCAAGTGCACCATAAACCGCTCCTAATAAGCTCTCTCTACCACCTACCGCGGTAAAGATGACCATATCAATAGATGGTTTAATCCCGATCAGGTTAGGTGACATAAAACCCACCTGTAAGGTAAACATCGCTCCCCCAATCGCACTGACAACTCCAGCTAAGCAAAAGACAAATATTTTAAAGGAGGTAATACTATAACCTGAGAACCTCACCCTCATCTCTTTATCACGTTGAGCAACTAGCACCCTTCCTAGTCGAGTCGACATAATATAGCGACTCAGCAAGATGGTGATGAGCAGTAACACACAACAGACAAAATATAGCGTGGTTTGAGCTTCTTCAGTTCTAATATCCCAGCCTTTGAGTGTTTTTAAATCTGTAATACCATTAATACCACCAAATAAGCCTTGGTTACCCACAATGAAGTACCAAGCACAAGCTACCATCGACTGAGTCAAAATGGCGAATACCACACCAGTCACCCTACCTTTAAAATAGAATACACTCATGATATAAGCCAAAATTGCTGGCAATGTTAAGATAAGCAGTATCGTCAAACTTAAGCTTTTGAAAGGGTACCACATAGCTGGCAGCTCTGTAATCTGATTCCAATCCATAAAATCAGGAATACCAGGAGTTGTCTGAATTTTAGTTGATTCTGGATCTGATGCTTCTAATTTTAGAAACATCGCCATGCAGTAACCACCTAAGCCAAAGAACAAACCTTGTCCCAAACTAAGAATACCTGCTCTACCCCAGCACATTACTAAACCTAAACTAACAAAGGCATAGCAAAGGTACTTACCTATCATATTAAGGCGAAATGTACTGAATATAACTGGAAATAGTACTAGTAAAATAACAGCTATAATAGCAAAGCCAATCACCCCCTCTTTGTTTTTGAAAAATCTCTCAAAGAGAAATTTCCCCATACTTGAGTCAGAGTATTTTTGTAAATTATTCATCATATTATTATCGTTAAATTTAACTTCTTACTTTGCTGTAGAAAATACCTTTGGTGAATTTCATCAAAGTGATGAAGATGATGACATAGAGGATCACTTTGGCGATAGAGCCAGTCATGAAAAATTCTAAGATTGAGGATAATAAAGCAAGGAAACCTGCGGAAACAAAGAGTCCAGCTAAACTACCTAAACCACCCACAACCAACACGAGGAAGGAATCTACAATGTAGTTCTCCCCTGCTGAAGGTGATGTAGAAGCCATTGTGGTGAAAAATGCACCAGCAATCCCTGAAATACCACACGCAATCGCAAATGAAAATCTATCGGTCATTTTAGTATTAATACCTAACGCACCGGTCATCTCTCTATTTTGAGTAGTTGCCTGCATACGTAAACCCATGCGAGTTTTTTTAGTATAGAAAATTAAGCCTAAGGTGAGCAAAATTGTTAACCCTAGAAGAACTAATCCACTAATAGGGATATCAATAGTGTCGGTTGCTGACCACGAACCTAGTAACCACTCAGGCAAAGTAGCACTGGTCTCACGAGCACCAATAAAGGTTCTAAATGATTGCTGCATGATAAGACTCAAGCCCCATGTAGCGAGTAAGGTATCTAGTGGGCGTTTATACAGCCGGCTAATCAAGGACCATTCAACTAAGTAACCAACACCAAAGGCTATCCCAAACGAAAGCGGAATAGCTAATGCGACATAGTAATTAGTAAGAAATGGCATATGCTCAGTTACTAACTGAGAAAATAGGCACATTGTATACGATCCCAAAACGAGAAACTCTGCGTGAGCCATATTAATGACCCCCATCTGTCCAAAAATGATGTAGAGACCTAAACCCATAAGTGCATAAATACACAGTAGGCTGACTCCACTAAATGATTGCATCACTACAATCGAAGTTATTTCTTCTATAGAATATTCCATGATAACGTAGGCTTTAAACCTTAGTTGTTGTTAGTAATAAACTACTATGAGATCTCTGTATAATTGAGCTGTTAGAAAAAAGTCCTTTATTTCAAAGCAACGCACGGCAAGGCTTTGGCAAAATTTACCTTAGCTTTATTGTGGTGTAACTATTTATTAAGCCAGTAATGACTAGCTAATAGATAGAAGGTGCTCTTTATAAAAACCCTATTCTACAGAGATCTTACAATAGTGTTAGTTTTTTAATGTAGTTGCTGCCTGCTTCTTGCACGCAGCAACTCATTGTATAATTAATTTCTATTATATTAATATAGAGGCCTATTGATATCCTTCTGGGAATGGATCTGGCTCGATAAGTTCTTCTGATACAGCTACTACTTCGAACTGACCGTCAGCTAACATTTTACCAATTTTAGTGCGACTCCATAGGTGCTGATTAGTGTCATGGACACGTACATAACCTTCTGGTGCGTTAGGAAGTTCAATACCTCCGTGAGCTGCATGAATCTTATCAATATCAAAGCTACCTGCTTTTTCAACAGCAGCTTTCCAAATCCAAGGTCCAAGGTAAGCAGCTTGAGTCACATCACCAATTACTGAGTCTTCACCGTATTCAGCTTTGAAAGCTTTTACGAATTCGATGTTATTCTCATTAGTGAGTGATTGATAGTACTTCATACTAGCGTAGAAACCTTCAGCATTTTCGCCACCAATTCCAAGAAGCTCGTCTTCTGTAGTAGAAATAGTAAGCATATCTTGTTTAGCAGCAGTAATACCAGCAGCTTTAAGTTGCTTGTACCAAGCTACATTACTACCACCTACAACAGCTGTGAATAGTAAATCAGGCTTTTTAAGCTTAACTTTGTTGATCAAAGAACGGAAGTTAGTATGACCAAGAGGATAATACTCTTCACCTACTACCTTACATTTTGGATCTTTCTTAGCTAATACACGTTCGATGTGGTTACGAGCAATCTTATGAGAAGTTCTTGGCCAAATATAGTCAGAACCAATCAAGTAGAAAGTACGTGATCCAAGTGTTTCATAAGCCCAGTCTAAACCCCAAATAATTTGTTGAGTTGCTTCCTGACCTGTGTAAACCACATTTTTAGAAGCTTCTAGACCTTCGTAGAAAGTAGGATAATAGAGCATATTATTCTCTTTCTCAAAGATAGGCAATACAGCCTTACGTGATGCAGAAGTCCAGCAACCAAATACACAAGCCACTTTGTCTTGAATAATTAATTTTTTAGCTTTCTCTGCGAACGTAGGCCAATCACTTGCTCCATCTTCTTGAACAATTTCAATCTGTCTACCGAGAATTCCGCCCATTTCGTTTATTTGCTTGATAGCTAAACGCTCAGCTTCGACTGAACCAGTCTCACTAATGGCCATTGTTCCAGTGACAGAGTGTAATTGTCCTACGATGACTTTATCGTCATAAACAGCAAGACCTGTCGTATTAACCTCAGATGTAGGGTATTCAGCGGCTGTGATGTTACCTAGGGCTAGCGCCGATAAAACGCTGCAGTAAGTAACTAACCTCCCCATTCCTGGTTTGTTTGTTTGTTTTTTCATTTGTTTGTTTTTAATTTGTGTGAACTAAGAGCCTGTATATTTTGTGCTCCTCGTTCGAACAGGATTGTAATTGTCCCCTTTCAATAGGTCAAGATTTTTTCACTACTATAATACTCGTATTTTTTTACTACTAATTTAAAGCTCAAAAAAGCCTTATTCTAACAAGAGTTAAAACTCTAATTGAGAGTTTGGTGGCAACGACACTTTATTCACTTTGCGCCACTTTTCTAGCTCTACCGTTAATTCATGAACTGTATCTGTATATTCTAGTGCACACTACACGACAAAAAATAGGTTGATAGAATGATGTTTTACCCGCTGTTCAAAGAGTTTGAGTAATTGACGATGATCATTTGGGTTAGATAGAGCTTTTCTAAGCTCGCCTAGTCCGTATCTAAAGAGCTAGCTTTATCTCTAGCTTTTAAGAGCATACCAAAGCCTAAGGTGAACAAGAAGCTAAGACTAACTATCGCTATAAGCTTATCTATTTTACTTGGCTCTCTTAGGTGTGTACCCTCTAGATTAAAGCCGTTCTTTTTAAGATGACCAAAAAGTACTTCAATACCCCATCTAAGTTTATAAGCAGCTAACGCCTCTTTGCCTTTAAGCTGATTGCTCACCACACTCAAAGCTTCTTGCTTGAACCTCTTGGAGCTAAAATACAACTGTAAGCCCCAAACATCTTGTTTATTTAGCCAATTTAACCAATGCACACCATGGAATTGATTCGCTACTCGCTCACCCTTTACAAGGGCTAGAGTCTATCCATGCTAAGTACGTAACCTGCAGCGGGCTTAGGAATCTTTTTAAATATGAGTTTAGCTGTAGTTGCTTGGTGTGAGGCTAAGTGGGTAAGATTAACACTACGGCATTGAATCACACCTAAAATAAGATTAGATAAGCACTTAAGGCGTGCTAAATTACCACCGACTTATTCATTAAGGACTTCGAGTAAAAATTGGCTTGTGAGCAAGTCAAGCTCTAAACCCTATTAAACCAACATTTATACGCTCATTTTTTGTTGTGTAGTGTGAAGTTAGTTATATTTAAAAAGCGTTTTTTGTCCAAATAATTTCAGGTACAATCAATGCGTCAACCTGGGCTTCTTGCTCTTGCGGCACCAAATATACCTCTATAATATCAAAGCGATAAGGTACTGCTTGCTTGAGCTCTCTTAGCCAATAGCTGGCTCCTTTTTTAATATAGCTTTGCTTAGTTTTATCTACAGCATCGTAAGCCCTTTTATGGTAAGAACTACGAGTCTTCACCTCAATAAAAGCTAAAGTATCTTCATCACGAGCAACTATATCAATTTCGCCTCCTTTAGCTCCAAAATCATAAGGCTTAAAATTTCGGTACAACACTTTACTACCCGTTTTTTTAATATATTGAACAGCTAATTTCTCACCATAATTTCCCAAAATTTTATGGTTTTGAGTCAGTTTAGAATAATGAGACAAGCTGATTTTATTCATACTCTACAGATTTAAGTGTCAACCCACCTGCTGGTGCACATAATGGAGATTTTTCACCTCCTACTTGTGGGTGAAGTAACAATTGCTGCAAATCTTCTAAGTAATAACGACCTGAAGACACTTTCATACAGCCTCCCACAATGAGTCTAACCATTTTATATAGAAAACCTCTACCGGTAATGCGTATATAAATATCTTCGCCCTTATCGATGAACTCAACACAAGTAATTTCACGAACGGTACTTAGAGGCTCACTACCTAGCCCCCTATTTGCTGCAAAAGCTGCAAAATCATGCTCTCCAACAAAAATATCTAAAGCTTGCTTAAATATCACTTTATCCAACTGCCTTGGCTCATGCCAAACTCTACCTACTAAAAAGGGTGATAATATAGAGCTGATATTAATTCTATATTCATAGGTTTTGAGCTTAGCCCCAAACTGAGCATGAAAATCATCGCTCACTTCTTCTGCCTTTAAAACTCTAATATCTAAAGGTAGCGCCGTATTAAAAGCTGGCACCCAATTGTGTATATTCATCTGTAAATGATCAGAAGCATCAAAATGAGCTATCTGCCCTGCAGCGTGTACGCCTGTATCCGTACGACCAGAGCCTATTATTCGTGATTTTACTTTGGTAATTTTATATAAAGCATCACAGAGGCATTGTTGAACAGTCATGTGATCAGGTTGTAACTGCCAACCTGCATAATTTCGGCCATCATAAGCAACGGTAATTTTAATTCGTGCCATCATTAAAACTAATAATTAAGAAAACTCTTAATAAACAAAAAACGCCTATTCATCAAGAATAGACGTTTTTTTAATGATAATTTATAAAACTCTAATTATCTATTCTCAATAGGTACAAAGTCTAAGAACTCAGTAGGACCTGTGTAGAGAGTAAGAGGTCTGTACAAACGACTATCTCTAAGCTGCTCGAGGATTTGCGCTGTCCAACCACTCGCTCTTGCAATAGCGAAAATTGGTGTGAACAAATCAGTAGGAATACCTAAACTATAATAAACGGTAGCTGAATAAAAATCGACATTAGCATTGAGGCCTTTGCGTTCTCTCATGATAGTCGCGATACGCTCTGACATATCAATCCACTTGCTTTCGCCTAGTTCAGAGGTGAGTTTAATCGCCATTTCTTGGAGGAATGGAGCGCGAGGGTCTAGCACTTTGTAAACACGATGACCAATACCCATGATTTTTTCTTTGCGCTCTAGCTTACCTTCAACATAAGCATCAACCGCTTCTAAGCTGCCAATTTCTTCAAGCATTTTAATCACGCCTTCGTTAGCTCCACCGTGTAAAGGCCCTTTAAGAGTACCAATCGCTGAAGTGATACCTGAATAAATATCACTCAATGTAGCTACTGTAACACGTGCTGAGAAAGTAGAAGCATTCATGCCATGATCAGCATGTAGAGTATACGCAACATCTAATGTTTTAGTCGCATTTTCACCTGGCTCTTCACCATTAATGAGGTAGAGGAAGTGAGCAGCTTCACTTAAATCTGAACGAACTAGAGGCAAGTCTAAACCTTGGCGTAAACGATGATAATAAGCTACAATTACTGGCATTTTAGCTACTATACGAATAGCCGCTCTTTCTAAAGCTTCTGGATCTGGATCACCAATAAGAGCATCTTCATCATATAAGCCAAGCATAGATACTGCTGTACGTAGAACATCCATTGGCACACCATCTTTAGGTGCAGCCTTGAGAAAATCAATCACTGCTTGTGGTAACTCTCTTTGTGAGGCTATTCCTGATGAAAACTCTTCTAATTGAGGTTTTGTAGGTAATACCATATGATGGAGCAAATAAACAACCTCCTCATAATTACTATTTTCTACTAAATCTTTAATATTGTAACCACAGTAACTGAGGCGACCTTCTGCACCCTCCACATTGGAGAGACCTGATTCATTAGCTATAACTCCTTCTAATCCTTTTGCGTAACTCATAATTCTAACTATTGCATGCAACGCTATAGCTAAAATAGATATTATTTTTTTTGCTTTACGTTACAAATTGTATGAACGAAACATTGCGCATATATGCTAAATAATCAAGATTTGTTTTGTAAAAAAAATGTTACTCAGTAAAGTACTATAAAAATCAAAGTTTACTTATTTTGCCTAACTCTTTATTACCAATTATCGCTATCGAAGTTACGTCAAATCAGGCAAGTATTGCTTGGGCTAATGAAGACACTCAAGACACTATTAGTTTTAGTAATAGTCGCCATATTGAAACACAGTTAGCTAACCATATTAAAACTGCATTAGAAGCGCTGCAACAAGCGCCTTCAATCATTTTAATGGGTCTAGGACCAGGTAGTTACTCTAGTTGCCGCGCTGCTATCGCATCAGCTATTTGCTTAGGGCTATGGCATGAGTGCCCTGTTATTGGTCTACCCTCAACAGTAGCTACACAGGCTAACGATACTCCAGAATCTATACTCATCGGTAATGCTCGCCGTGGGCAATACTTTAGCTGGGCTATGAATCAGGGCGCTTTTGAGCAAGAACCTCAATTTTATACAGAACAAGAATTATCATCTTTTTTACAAACCTATCAAAAGCCTATTTATAGTTTTGATAGCACCCATGGTTTTCTATCTAGCCAAACAGAAAAAATTAGCCATATCACACCGCAAGCACAACAGCTGATTAATTATTGGCAACAGCTTGAGCCTAGCCAACAAGCATATTTTACAGAGCAAGCGCAACATAATGCCCTTGAACCTGTCTATTTAAGGTCGGCTCAAATCACTCCTGCCAAAAAATAAGATTGTCCCTATTACTTTAATTGATTATTTTACATTTATGTCTACCCCACGCAAAGCTATTTACGCCGGTTCATTTGATCCTCCAACCCAAGGACACATTTGGATGGTTGAGCAAGGACTCGAACTCTTTGACGAACTTGTAGTTGCTATTGGAGATAACCCTCACAAGCAAGTCACCTACAGTGTTGAGCAGCGCTTAGAAATGCTCGAAGTATGCCTACCCAAAAGCACCAAGCTCACCATTGCTCATTTCACTTACAGCTATCTCGTAGATTACAGCAAAGAGCTTGGTGCTCAATACATCTTAAGAGGTATTCGCTCGTCTACTGATTATGAATATGAACGTGTCATGAAGCAAATCAATAGTGATCTAGCTCCAGAAATAAACACTGTCTTTCTCATGCCACCTCGTCATATTGCAGAAGTATCATCAAGTATGATAAAATCACTAATAGGCCCAAAAGGTTGGGAAAAAACTGTAGCTAAATACTTGCCTGAAAGTATTTTAAATAAACTTTAACTAGCCTAATTATTTCAATTAGCGCTCTTTATATTATGATTACTTTAACTATTATTATCAGCCTTGTTCTTATTAGTTTACTTTTCATCCCCTTAGAGGCAATCCAGCTCAATACCTCAACGCTCAACGAAATGCCAAGTCAATTCGACACACTTAATCAAAAAATCAAAGAGTATCAAGAAGACCCTAAATCCAATACCAACAATACTAAGTATTACTAGTCTAGGAAACTTTATTTGAGATTATCACCACTATATTCAATCGTATTCTCAAAAGTACGTTCCTCAATGTCTGGTATCATTTGATTAATAGTTTTAATACCAGTTTTAAAGTCCTTTTCAATAACAGCCGCATCATAGAGTTTGCCAGTTGCCGTATAAGCCTTATATATCATTTTATTGCCATCAATTTCGATGACTTGAAAGAACTGGGTATTAGCCGCAACTCTTGCAGAAGAGAACCCCTCCTCTTCATA
>DGJT01000043.1 GCA_002387565.1 Akkermansiaceae bacterium UBA4589
TGCTACTTTGAAAGGCTCACTAAGGCTTTCAATAGTTTCAAGTGCATTGAGCTCTTCTGCGGCGGCACTAAAACCACGCTTCATACCAATACCATGATCACCATCACCAAGAAGGCGATCAGCTTCTGAGAGCATAGGCTCATTTTCGATAATGATCTCAGTAATTGCTAAGAGCATCTGTTTTGCTTGTTCTGGTGTTAAGTTTGCCATAATTTGTCTTATAAATTAATAAATAAATTGTGTAAGCAATCTATAATGGTCTTTTATTTTTGCAAGCAAATAAGATAAAAAATTGGGGTAAAGCGACTATTAAAACAACAAAAGCTCCCCGAAGAGAGCTCTTGCTTAATTCAATTGATACAAAAATACTAATTCTTTGTATAACCTAATGATGCAGCTGGCATATCCCAGTACTGCTTGAGTTCATCATCAAGTTTGGTGAGAGTTACTGAAACTCCAGCCATTTCCTGACAAGTCACGATTGGACCTACGATGACATCATAAATATTAATGCCTTTTTCAGCTAAAATTTCTTTACACTTTCTAAGTACAATTAAGCATTCCATCATGGTGGTAGCACCTAAGCTATTTACAAAGAGTACGACATCACAACCTTGTTCAAACTCTAAATCATCAGCAAAAATGTATTTCAATAACATTTCTGTAATATCATCAGCAGGTTGCATTTTTTCAGTACCAATACCACGCTCACCGTGCATACCAATACCAAAACCAATTTCGTCTTCAGCCAATTCAAAGGTAGGCGCGCCTGTTGCAGGGATAGAACCCGGAGCGAGAGCTACACCAATTGTACGTGTCATATCATTGGCTTTTTGAGCGATACGCTTAAGTTCTGCAAGAGAATCAACCACGTTAGACGCTGCACCCGCAAGTTTAACCACAGGCACAAGACCTGCGATACCGCGACGGTTACCTTTTTCTGTAAGAGGAGCTGAGGCCACATCATCAGCGATGAGTACGGTTTCAACTTCGATGTCTTCGTCGTCTGCAAAATCAGCACCAAGACCAAAATTCATCACATCACCAGCATAGTTGCCATAGAGGTATAAAACACCATTACCTTGGTCGATAGCTTCTGTAGCATCGAGCACGATATTGGGGGGCGGTGCTGCAAAAATGTCACCACAAGCAGCTCCATCAGCCATGTTATCACCTACCAAACCGTGGTAAATAGGCTCGTGACCAGCTCCACCACCAACAAGTAAGGCTACTTTGCCTTTTTTGATGTCAGTTTTGACTACACTAGCTTTGCCTACTTTTTTGACGGCACCGTTATAAGCAACGACCAAGCCATCGATAAGCTCAGCTGCTGCTTTATTTGGATCGTTAATTAATTTTTTCATGATTCGTTGTGATAATTTTTAAACTATAAATAGAATAATAAGCAATTAAAAGTTATTAATAACATTATTAAAGCTTTCACTAGCACGCATTGCTTGAGCGGCAAGTTCTTCATCTTCGCGGTAGTAACCACCAATATTCACAGGTGAACCTTGAGCGTCTTCTAGCTCTTTGATGCACTGAGCTTCTTGCTGTGCTAACTCCGCATAAAGAGGAGTAAACTGAGCTTTTATTTCAGCATCATCTTCCTGATTAGCTAGAGCCTCTGCCCAGTATAGAGCGATATAGAAATGACTACCCCTATTATCAAGTTGTCCTACTTTGCGTAATGGGCTCTTATTGTTATTAAGAAGCTTACCTGTTGCTAAATCTAAAGCTGTTGCCAATACTTGAGCCTTAGCGTTATCCTCTACTTGGCTTAGATGCTCCAAAGAAACTGCAAGCGCGAGAAATTCACCGAGTGAATCCCATCTAAGGTGACCTTCTTCAACAAATTGTTGCACATGTTTAGGAGCTGAACCACCTGCACCTGTTTCAAAGAGTCCACCACCGTTCATCAATGGTACGATAGAGAGCATCTTGGCAGATGTGCCTAACTCTAAAATAGGGAATAAATCAGTAAGATAGTCACGTAGAACATTACCTGTAACTGAAATCGTGTTTTCACCTGCTTTGACACGCTCAAGAGTGTAAGAAGTCGCCTCTGTTGGAGAGAGAATCTTGATATCTAAATCTGTGGTATCGTAATCTTTTAAGTAGAGATTTACTTTTTCAATGAGTTGGGCATCGTGTGCGCGGTTCGCATCTAACCAGAATACAGTTGGCCATTGTGTGGCTTGAGCTCTTGATACAGCTAATTTTACCCAGTTTTGGATAGGTAAGTCTTTGACCTGACAAGCTCTCCAGATATCGCCCTGTTCTACAGTGTGTTCGGTGAGCGTGTTACCCTCAGCATCAATAATTTTTACGACTCCGTTAGCTGGAATCTCAAATGTTTTATCATGTGAGCCGTACTCCTCTGCTTTTTGTGCCATGAGGCCTACATTAGGCACTGTACCCATAGTCGTAGGGTCAAAGGCTCCATGTTTTTTACAAAAATCAATAGTAGCGGCATAAACACCCGCATAACTACTATCAGGAATCACCGCCTTAGTGTCTGCTTGCTCACCTTGTGCATTCCACATCTGACCAGAAGTTCTAATCATGGCAGGCATTGAAGCATCAATAATAATATCAGAAGGCACATGCAAGTTTGTGATACCTTTGTCTGAGTCAACCATAGCTAAATCAGGGTTCTGAGCATAAATAGCTTCTATATCTGCATTGATTTGCGTTTGTTTGTCTGCTGGTAGAGTTGCGATTTTCTCGATGAGATTGCCAAAACCGTTTTTAAAATCTACATCCAAATCAGCTAACACATCAGCGTGCTTAGCCACTAAATCTTTGAAAAATACCGAAACAGCATGGCCAAAGATAATTGGGTCTGAGACCTTCATCATGGTGGCTTTCATGTGTAATGAGTACAACACACCTTGAGCTTTAGCGTCTGCTACTTGCTCTTCGAGGAAAGCTAAGAGTGCTTTTTTGCTCATCACTGTAGCATCTATCACTTCTTTGGCTTGTAAAGCTATGCCTTTTTTGAGAGTGAGGCTGCTGCCATCTTCTTGAGTAAGTTCAATGCTAACTGTAGTTGCTTGTTCAACAGTGACTGATTGCTCGTTATGTGCAAAATCACCACTAGTCATCGTAGCTACATGAGTTTTTGAATCTGCTGACCAAGCACCCATTGAATGAGGGTTACTTTTGGCATAGTTTTTAACGGCATTAGGAGCACGTCTATCTGAATTACCTTCTCTAAGTACTGGGTTTACAGCTGAACCTTTGACCTCATTGTATTTACTCGCAATCGCTTTCTCCTCTTCGGTTTGAGGATCATCAGGAAAGCTTGGTATAGCATAACCTTGCTCTTGCAATTCTTTAATCGCAGCTTTGAGCTGAGGAATTGAAGCTGAGATATTAGGAAGTTTAATAACATTGGCTTCTGCTGTTTTAACAATTTTACCTAATTGAGCTAGAGCGTCTGGAGTTTGCTGCTCTTCGCTCAAGTATTCTGGGAATTTACAGAGAATTCTAGCTGCTAATGAAATATCCTTGAGCTCTATTTCAATATTAGCTTTAGCTGTAAAAGCCTTAACAATAGGTAGAAATGAATAGGTAGCAAGCAATGGAGCTTCGTCTGTTTTTGTATAGATAATGGTAGATTTCTTACTCATAATGTATGTATTGCCTAAATTTAAATAATTCTATCGTTACCTCCATCAACTGGGAATTGAGCCCCTGTCGTTTTTCCAAAAACAGCGGTCGATAATAAAGCTACGGCATTACCAATATCTTTAGATTTAATTTCAGTTTTTAAGAGGTTTTTTGTTTTGTATTCCTCAACTGTCATGTTGTAACGAGCTGCAGAACGTTCGAGGTTTTCCTGTGTCCAAAGTTTGGTGTCAAATACAGCATCAGGATGCACGACATTGACACGCACGCCTTTAGGAGCAAGCTCAAGAGCTGCTACACGAGCAAGCTGAGTTAAAGCTGCTTTAGAACATGAGTAACTAGCTGCACCCGGTCCTGGAGCGCCTACATTACGTGAACCAATCATAATAATTGAGCTATCAATTCCTTCTTTCAAGTAAGGGATGACATGACGCATCAAAATCTGATGAGAGGTCAAGTTAACTGCCATCGCTTTATCCCAATTAGATTGCTCTAAATCTTCAAGATACTGACCTGCAGTAAAGATACCCACATTAGAGACTACTACGTCTAAACCACCATGTGTTTCGATGATTTCTAAAATAAGCTTAGATAATTCTGCTTCGTCAGTGAGGTTCAGCTGGCGACCATTAGCGCCAATACTGTCCATAGCTTCGATAATTTCTGGGCTTAAGTCAGCACCATAAACCACGGCTCCTTGTTCTTTAAGTGATTCAGCACAAGCAAATCCAATACCAGCACATGAGCCAGTGACAAGAGCTACTTTGCCTTGGAGTCCTCCACCTGCTGCTTTAGCTCCCTTGAGCTTAGCTTGTTCAAGTTCCCAGTACTCAACATCAAAGATATCTTTGGCACTAAGAGCTTTCCAGCCACCTGTGGCTTCTGCTAACTGAATAGTATCATAGGTATGTTTTGCAATATCTGAAATGATTTTGGCGTCTTTCTCACTATTACCAAAACTCATGACACCGTGATTAGGAATAATTGCAAATTTAGGAGCTTGATCGAGAATGGTTTCACCCTCTTGGCAAGATTCAAAATAACTTTTGTAATCAGCTACATATTGATCTACTGCTTCTGTTGCATCACCATCAATAAACACAGGAATGCGTTTAGTCCGGATTGAATGATCAGGAGTTAATGGGCCTTGAGTTGCAATCTCTTTGGCGTTAGGTAAGTTAGCGAAACCAACAGCTTCATTTGAGCTATCAAGTAAGCCTACTTGGGCAGCTCCTTTTGCTTTTGATACAGCTTTACGAATACGTGCAATTTGTAAATGGTCGAGGCTAGGCTCTGCTGTGGCTTTATAATCACCAGCCTTGGCTAATAAATAGTCTTCTGCTTCTGCTACGAGTTTAATCATTAAATCGTAACTAGTTTTTGCGTCATTATGGAAAGTGAAAATACCGTGATTCATAAGAATCATACCCTCGATACCGTCCCAATCTTGACCTTCGATAATTTCTGCGACTGTTTTAGCTAGAATAAAACCAGGCATTACGTAAGGCACAACGATCACACGCTTGCCAAATACCTCTTGCACACGGGCTTCGCCATCAGGGTTATTGGTAAGAGCTACGATAGCATTAGCGTGAGTATGATCTACATACTTGAATGGGAGAATAGCATGCAAAATAGCTTCTACTGATGGGCTTGGAGCATAAGGGTTGAGCATAGCTGCTCTTTGCTCACGAACCATTTGTGTATCTGTAAGATCAGCACATTGAGCAAGCTGGAGGAGTACATCCATTTTAACAGGAGCAAAACCTGCCTCTTCTATAGTTCCTAAATCCCAACCACTGCCTTTAATATGTAAAACATCTACATCATTGCCAAAGAAATCTTTTTCTACTGATTTCACAGAAGTATTACCTCCTCCGTGGAGTACTAACTCAGGGTCAGCACCAAGCACACGTGAACTATATACTCTAGTAGGTAAATCACCTTTAAACTTACTTGCCTCTTCGGCGTTCCATAGGTTTTTCATAATATTGTTATTGTAAAATTTAGTCTATAAAAAGTAAAAGCGTCAGAGTTGATTATAAAATAAAGAACTCTAACGCTTCTATTGTCTTACTAAAATAAGACTTTGTTGATGATGTAGTTGAACCTTAGTGAGTTATTGCAACTTAAGTTCCAGTGTAAACAAGAACTAAATTAACATCATCAATTGAATTATTATCCTTCTCCTTCGGCTGCGGCTTCGCCTTCACCACTAGTAGCCGCTGCACTAGTAGCCGCTCTAGTCTTAGCAACAAGAGCAAGAACAACGTCGTCGTTAAAGCGTGTTTTGATACCTTCTGGCAAAGTAATCTGTCTTACTTTTCTAACATCACCTACGTTTAAGTCAGTAACATCAATTTCAATTTTAGTAGGAAGATCTTTTGGTAAACAAGTAATCGGTAATTTGTAAACAAGGCGCTGAAGAAGACCACCGGCTTTTACACCAACTGCTTCACCCGTGAATACAACAGGAACCTTAGTTTTAATAATTTGCTTATCGTTGATAGCAAGGAAATCGACATGTAAGATAGCTTTAGTAATAGGATGTACTTGCAAGTCTTGGATAAATACTTTGATTTCTTTACCCTCGCCTTTCAGCGTTACGATAATATTAGCACAAAGGTGCTGCTTAATGAGATTGTTAAACTCTTTCTCATTGATAACGATAAACACGTTATCCTGTCCTTTACCGTAAATAACTGCTGGTACATTGCCTGCGTTACGTATCTCAGTAAGATTACTCTTACCGCCTTGGTCTTTAAGTATGAATGAAAGCTCTGTAGCCATTTTACTATTCTAATTAATTGTTAATATTACTTTTCTACTGATTTCAGCTGAAAAGGAGGTGCAAGGTAGCTACCATCCCTTATTAAGTCAACAACAAATTTACTTTTTGCCCCGCTAAATAGAGCTTAATTATCGAGCATTTGAGCTATACTTATTATTTTAGCTTTTTACCCTCTTTGAAAAGAGAATTAAAAACTAGTTATTAATGACTTTCACCTTATCTGCAGCCTGTTTAGCTTTGCTGCGCAAACTCTCCATATCACAGCCTAAATCATCATACGCCACAACCACACCCATACGACGATACGGGCGAGTGCTTTGCTTGCCAAAAATACGTATATCAACACGCTCTTGGCTGACTGCCTCTTGCAATCCTTCATAATGAGGGTTATCCCCTTCTTCTGAAGCCAGAACTACTGCACTCACACCGGCTCTTAAACTCTCAATTTCAGGAATAGGCAAACCAAGAATAGCTCTAGCATGGAGCTCGAACTGATTTAAGTTCTGCGTCTGAGCTAGAGTCACCATACCTGTGTCGTGTGGACGTGGTGATAACTCGGAAAACCATACGTCATCCTTACCTATAAAGAATTCTGCTCCAAAAATCCCAGCTCCACTGCCTGTTCCCTTTAAGGCATCTGTCACCTCAACTGCCATCTGTTGAGCCTTTTCTAACAACTCAGGCTTCATGGGTATAGGCTGCCAGCTTTCTTGGTAATCTCCACGCTCTTGGCGGTGGCCAATAGGAGCGCAATAGAGGGTTTGTGCTGCTTGCTGAGCAACAGTAAGTAAAGTAATCTCGTAATCAAAATCGACAAATTCTTCCACAATCACTTCGACTAGATCACCTCTGCTACCTTCAATAGCGTAGTTCCAAGACTCTGTAATGTCTTCTGACTTTTTAATATAAGACTGACCTTTGCCACTACTTGACATCAATGGTTTAACCACACAAGGCATTCCCACTTCAGCCACAGCTGATTCTAGCTCAGCTAAACTAGTAGCATACTTGTACTTGGCTGTTTTAAGGCCTAAATCGATGGCCGCTAAATCACGAATAGCTTTGCGATTCATGGTGAAGTTAGCTGCTTTGGCACTTGGGACTACTTGAATACCTTGCTTTTCATAGTCAAAAAACCTCTCGGTGCGAATTGACTCTACCTCAGGTACAATTAGATCAGGTTGATGTTTAGCCACAATACTATCAAGCGCTGCTCCGTCAAGCATATCAATAACCTCATAATCGTCAGCAACTTGCATGGCTGGAGCTCCAGCATAATGATCCACAGCTATGATATGCTGACCTAATCTCTGCAAAGCAATCACCAATTCTTTGCCTAGCTCTCCCGAGCCTAATAACATGATTTTTTTCATTGAACGTGATTTAAAATAAAGCCGTTATTTATAGTTCAAATAAAGAACTCACAGACTCCCCATTATGACAGCGGCGAATCGCTTCTGCTAGAGTTTTTTCGATACCAACAACCTCAATTTTGCTGCACTGAGCCTCTTCGATAGTCGTTGTATTCGTAGTGAGTAATATTTCAATATCTGATTCCTCTAGGCGTTTAACCCCTGGACCAACTAGCAAGGTGTGTGAAACAACGGCAAAGATTCTTTTGGCTCCTGCTCGTTTAGCCTCTCTAGCTGCCGCACATAAGGTGCCAGCTGTTTCTGTCATGTCATCGACAATAATAACCGTCTTACCCTCAACATCACCAATAAGGTCCATTGTCTCTACCTCTGTGGCATTAATTCTGTGCTTAGCTACAATCGCTAATTGAGCTTCAAAAGCTTCAGCGTAACTTCTAGCTGTCTTAACACCACCGACATCTGGCGAAAGCACGACTAAATCCTCCCAACCTTTCTTTCTAATCACTTCAGTAAAGACAGGCTTAGCATATAAATGATCGACAGGAATATCAAAGAAACCTTGAATCTGAGCTGCATGCAAATCAATAGTAATCACCCTATCTACACCTGATGAGGATAATAAATTAGCTACTAATTTAGCTGTAATAGGTACACGTGATTTATCTTTGCGGTCTTGTCTAGCATAACCAAAAAAAGGAATCACGGCGGTTATACTACCAGCACTAGCTCTTCTTGCCGCATCAACCATGATGAGTAACTCCATCAAATTTTGATTCGCCGGAGTACAAGTAGGCTGAATAATGTATAAATCTGTATCTCGAATATTTTCGTGAATTTGGACAAAAGTCTCACCATCAGGAAAGCTATTTACCGTGGCATCTACTAAATCTACTTCTAAGCAATCTGCCACTTTTTTGGCTAATTCTGGATGAGCATTTCCTGTGAGTAATTTCATGTGTCATTAAGTTAATTTAAGCGCAGAGCAAAATCAATCTTGAATCTCAAAAAAAATAGACTAGTTTCAAATCAACATGACCCAACCAGCTCCTCAAGTCCCTCGTGGTTTTAAAAACAACCCTTACGAATACCACCACATTTTAGAAATAGAAATTGAATCTATCTCTAATCAAGGTATGGGTGTAGCTCGTGACAATGAGTGGGTAATATTTGTGCCATTTTGCCTTATAGGAGAAATAGTTCGAGCAAAAATTTATCGTAATGACAAGAACTGCTCGTATGCTGATTTAGTTAAAATCATCAAACCATCACCCAAGCGAATAGAGCCTAAATGTGCTATTTTTGGTGAATGTGGTGGATGCCAGTATCAGAGTTTAAGCTATCCAGACCAACTTGAGCTCAAGCAAGAACAACTCTCTGACACTCTTCGCCGTATTGGTCATTGTCACGTGCCGCTCAATCCTAGCATTGCCTCACCTAAACTATGGAACTACCGCTCTAAAATCACTCCTCATTTTAATGTAAGCAAAAAAGATAAAAACCTTAGTGATTTAGGTCCGATGGGGTTTAATCAACAAAACTCACGTCATAATATCATTGATATGCGTGATTGCGTGATCGCTTCAGAAGCGATCAATCAAGCATGGCCAGCTATCAAGGCTGACTATCATAAACGCGCCAAAGAATTCAAAAAGGGCAGCACTATTTTACTCAGAGATAGCCAAGGTACCGTCATCACGCATGGCAGACAGGCTGTGACAGAGCACGTGTTAGGTTATACCTTTAATTTTTTGGCTCAAGACTTCTTTCAAAACAACCCTAGTATCCTCGATGACTTTGTAGGTTATGTTTCAAAAAAAGCCAAAGAAACACAACTCCCCTACCTCATCGATGCTTATTGTGGCTCAGGCTTATTTGGCATCTGTCTCTCTCCTCATTTTAAACAAGTTCACGGCATAGAGGTCTCAGCTAGCTCTGCTGACTGGGCTCGCCACAATGCTAGGCTCAATGATGTCGAAAACTACCAAGTCATGGCAGCTTCAGCTGAAGAGCTATTCAAAGACCTTACCATTACTGGAGAACAAAGCTGTGTTATTATTGACCCACCACGCAAAGGATGTAGCCCTGAGTTTTTAGAACAACTCATGGCATTTAAACCTCAGAGTGTCATTTACATCTCTTGCAACCCTTCTACTCAAGCAAGAGATCTCAATACGTTTTGGGAACATGGCTACCAAGCCACCGAAGCCCAAGGCGTGGATTTATTCCCACATACCAAACATCTAGAATCTGTAGTAGTTTTATCGCTGAGCTAGCGTCAGCTAAACACTAGTTTTTCTCTTTTTGAGCTCTGCGTTCTAATTCTGGCAAAACATTATTTACGTACCACTGGAGAGTTTGTTTAATATTGTCTGGAGGTTCAGGCATTTTAAACTCTGCTAATTCTTCCGCTGTTGGGTAGATGTATTTATAAACGCTTAATCGATCACAATAGTAAGCAGGCAACATCGTTTTTTTATCTACCAGTAATACATGCTGAACACTTGGATCTATTAACTCTTCAATCTTAGGTAAGGTTGCTAGTAGTTTTCTATCTAAATCACCTTCACTATTAGATGCTCTAGCTAGATTATATTCATCTTCAAGAACCTTCCATTCACTATTATACTTAAAATCTTCAATGTTTTGTTTATAAATTAAATATTCTTGATTTTGGTACTTAACCAGTCCTCTATAAAAGTTTTCTTTAACTAAAACAAAAGGCTTGTAAAAATCTGTCTTACTATAATCTAAATAATTATCTGAACTTTTTTTGATGATTCTGACTAATTTTCCATTTAAATCTCTAATTTGAAGATCTTTTATATTCCAATAATTTCTACTTAATTTTTGAGTTATTTGAGTAAAGTAGACTAATTTGTTTTTTAAAACTATTTTAGTGTTTATTTTATCTTTAATAAAATACTCTACTATAGGGTTTTTTAATTTACTTGTTCCTTTAGTTGGCACCTCTACCTCTAACTCAAACATAGCAGGTTGATTGTTAGTTTCTTTACTAATCTCTTTGAGTTCAAAATCTACATCATTGATATTCCATCTCTCCACAGTCCAACTTGCTTGTTCAGGCATACGCGCTAGCTCATGCTTGATAGGCTTTTCATCTATTGTTTGAGCGTAAATATGAGTTAAGCTGTTTAATACAAAAAAGCTACTTGATAAAAGTGTAGTGAGTATTATTTTGTTCATAAATAAATGGTTAGTCGCAGTTACAGTTATTAATTAGTGAGCCTCATGGATGTGGGTACTTGCTCTATTTGTCTATCTAGAATTTGACCAGTGAGCCTGTCTAGACTTAGGTGTACCCAATACCTGCGACTACCTTGTGTGATAAAATCTGCTAGACTTTCAGCGTTCCTGCTAAGACTCCCTTCTTCTACGACTAGGTCTATAGTGAAGTTCCATGATCTTGTTGTCACATTGTCTGTTAACGCTCTGGCTACCACATGCTTGCGTGCGGTAACCACTTCGTTGAGGTTGATTAAGGCTGGCCCTTTGCTATCTGCTTGAGCTTTTGCAAAGACATCAGCTAGTTCTTGCATAAAGGTGACTTGGCTGTGTTCTGAATTGATTTTAGTTTTAGCATCTAAGATACCTACAAATTCACTGAGCTCCATGAGTAGGTTTTCTCCGCCATCTGCAGCTTCTCTTTTATGGATGTAGTTGTAGACTTTTTCTCCTAGTTGTTTGGCTGTTTCTTCACTAATGGTGAGTTCTTCGTTGTAGTCAATTGCTGCTTGCGCAAATAAGGTGCTAAGTACTTCTGCACTTGCTGTGTTGATGTTAATTCTTCCGGCTCTTAGTTGTGGGGCTTCGTAGTCTTCGTCACTATGCAGACAGAAGATGTTGAGTAGGAATCTATCTGCACTCTCTGGGTTGAGGAAGTCTACTTCTTTAAAGGGGATGTCTCTAAAGACATGGGCTAGTTCTCCTAGGCTTTCAAAGGGGCGGTTGAGGACTATGGGTCTTGATTTGTAATCTGAAGCTGCGTCTACCTGCCCTGTGATGGTGTCCTCATGAGTCATCATCCCTATGCCCTCTTGTTGATATGCTCCGCTCGCTCTTCTAACTACTCCGTCCGGGTCGCGGTAGTAGTTTTCGTTATCTGTTGTATTGGTTAATAAACTAATAGGGTTAAAAGGAATAATATTTGTATATTTTCTAGCTGTAAATTGATATTTCAGGTAATCAGACATATTCCAGTAATCTGAGTACCAACTATCATCAGCATCATCTCCTGAAGAAGCATATAAATTTTGCGCTGGCAAACTTGAATTAGGTGAGTACGCTATGGGCGAATGTCCATTTTCTAAATAAGAATAATTCCCTGGATCAGCATCATTTACGTTATGACCTATTAAATAACCATTACCATTATTTAATGTTGTTGTTTGAGAGTTATTACGCCAAGGGCGAACATGTAGTAAATGAGTACCAAAACGTTGAGTTCTTGGATCACTTTTAAGATAAGCGTGACTATTTCTTCCTAAATTAGCTGAACCAGTAGCAGCGCCTAATCCGCTACCTAATGAACTAAAGTCTGAATGAATACTACCGTTATCTTCCAATGCAACTGCTGTTGAACTCAGGTTTTTATAGGCATTGTTTACCATGGTTTCATATTTGGTGTTAGATATTTTAGCTGTAGGTGCTAGTGAACCATTATCATTATTATAAGCAGCACTATTAGTAGTCTCTCCTCTATCATCTTCATTTATAGGAGCGTCAACCATAAAGTCATAAGTAATCCATTTTCCACCTTTTTTGTACTGAAGTTCATATTTGTTGCCATTATGAACTAAGAATGTTGATCTAAAAATTGTGACTAAATTACCATCATTTGCACTTGAACCAGCAACAGGAATAGAGGAATTTACTGTTGGGTCATAAAAAGTGACATGCCTAAATGTATGATTAGTGATCCACTCTGCTTGATAAAAACCTATAAACTCTTCATCTCCCGAGTCTTCTGTTATATCTTCAAAATTAAGCTCCCGATAGTGATGCTTTAAAAAAACAGGAGTTGTATCATTTCTTGAATCTGTATCTAAACTCCAAGCCCCACTTCTGTAGCTTTGGCTACCTCCATTACCTACCTTCTGACCTGGGTAGCCCGAATACTCAGCATTTGAACCACTAGGGAAATCAGGTTTTTCTAAGGCGTATGGATCTCTAAAACTAGCAGGCCCTGTCTCTAAAATATTAAATTCAATATAAGTCTCTTCAGGTTGCCATAAAGGGTTACCCGAAAAGTTTAATGTTGGGTTAGCAAGTGCATGAGGATGATTGCTTGCATTTAAATTTAATCCTAATATAGACCAATTATTATCATCATCTATATCATCAAAAACAGTAGGGATAGCTGAATTACCTGGTCTAGCCCTAATACCATCTGCTATAGATAATATAGAACCAGAATCTATCATACTTTGATAACCACCGGTTGCAGTCACTCTAAACTCAGTAGGTCTTTCTGATTCTTTATTTGGACTCGGCTGATGAGGATTCCAAATAATAGGCTGAGCTACTGACAAAACTCTAAATAAAGTAGAGGCTGATCTTCTTGAGTTAGGAACACCTGTAAAATTAGTATAAGCAGTAAGTATTGATTCATCTTGGAAGGTTGATGTATTTCTATTACCACCATTAGAAGTAATAGGATCAGGCTTTGTAACTCTATCCCCGTAAGTCTCAACCCTATAAGGCATATCTCTCACTCCTAGCAGATAAGGGATATCCTCAATACCTGCTAGAGTTTGAGTGTGTAGATTAGGGTGTATGTCGTCATCTAAATTAGGATTAGTGTATTCAATGAGGGTTGGGTAGCTGTCATCATCCCATTGGTCGATGATGTTTGCCATAATCTTAAGAATATGTGCATCCACTTGGGTGTCCATTTCTTTCCAGTAGGCGTAGTCATTGCCCTCGTAATCCTTGGTTCGCCCTGCTTGGCCTAGTGAGCCTACATGTATCGCTGCTTTGAGTAACTCTGCCATGTTGGCGTCTCTGCCTGCTTGTGCTACTTCTTCTAATGTGAGTATCTTGCCGTTGTTTGCTTTGTCATAAATCCATTTATCATCATCTCCTTTGACTAAACCAAAGTATTCTTCTATTTTACTTTCATCTTCTTCGCCTTCTTTTAGTAGGTCTATTCTATCAAGTGGAAATCTCGTTTGTACTAGTGGACTGCCATCTGCATTCCTAATTCTGCTTAACCATGGATTGATTTTATCCTCGTCCTCACCAAAGTGGTCGTTGCCTCCACTGTCTTTGTCTACTGCTATTTTAGGTCTGTCTGGGTCGTGTCTAAAATCTGGTTGGTTGAGGTCTCGGCTAAAGTGGGTGACGTAGGGTAAGAACTTAGGGTCAAAGACTTGCGGTCTTTGTTTTTGGAATTTAAGGAGTTCTTGTCTACTCAAAAACATTTGGTCTATTTGACTGTCATTTTGGTATGGCTTGAGCCAGCCATTGCCCTCGCCCCAGTCACTGACGTAGTCTTCTTTGCCTTGACTCGCTTGCTGTCTCCAGCTTTGGAGCTCTGCTCCTAGTCCTGATATTTCAACTTCTAGGTTACTCGCTAGTAGGTTGAGGTCTAAGTAGTGTGGACTGCTTTTGTTGCTTTTGTTTTCGTCACTAAGTTTTGTTCCTGTGACATTTAGATCTATAAGTCCACTGGTGTCATAGATTTGATAGGCATACCTGCCTATGATTTTTTCATCACTGTCTTGCGCTTGTGGGAGTTGTTCTTCTGTAAATCTAGTTGGGTTGTTGGTGGTTTCATCTAAGTAGACCCAGTCTGGCAAGGTGTTCTTGTCATAGCTTTTGTTCTTGTCTAGGTCTATAAATTGTGGCGCTAACCATTGTAGTAGGCTTATACTTTCTCCTTTGATGTTAGTATCACCGGTATTCACATCTGATACTTTGATTTTAGGGGTGTAATTTGCGTTAGCATCACTAAATTTCTCAGCGTTTAAAAAACTTTTGTTATGGATACTTTGTTTGATGAGTGCTCCTGCTGTCTCTTCATCTAACCTTTCCTGGAGCACTCTTGCTGGTACCATGTGTTCTCGTGTTATAGGGTATAACGCATAGTATTTGTTGCCTACTGCTGCTTCGTCATTACTTGAGGCACTGTAGGTTTCACTGAGCTCTTCGTCTGATCCCGCAAAAATCTCCATTTCAAGGTCTAGCTCTATTTGACTCAAGGCTAGTTCACCTAGTTCTTTGACATCAAATTGGTTCTTTGAGTTGTTGGTGATTTGGCGACTAGGGCCTACTCTTAAAAAGACAGATAAGCTCGTCACCATCACTATTGCGATTAAACTTACCGCTATGATTAACGCGCTACCTCGCTTAAATGTAGACTGAGATGAAGATTGATGTAATAGAAATTTAGGCAACATGTAGAGATAAATATTAACGTTTCTATGTTAACTCGATTTTACAATTATTCAAATATAAAGTTTATTTTTGCCTCAAAGATATAAGATATGATGTCTAAAAGTCTTTTTTGCTAACAAAATATGTCAAAACAATTTTAATTTAATGCCTTTTTGAATCGATTTAGTAGCTCATCAATAGGCTCTATTCCTACTGAAATACGAATCAAGTGTGAATTAATTCCACAATCTTCAGCCCATTCAAGCTCATTGTAATGAGCTAATAACATGTAAGGGCAAGCTAGTGTATAAACAGTCCCTAAGCTAGGGCCTTTGCTGACCTCTAGTTTATTATAAAAATCAATAGCTTGTTTTTCGGTTTTAAAGACTACAGAGAACATTCCTCCGTAACCTCCAGACTCTGTTTTGTTTTGCTCGTACAGCTCAGAATCGGTTAAGCTAGGATGGTAAAGAGCCGCTACAGACTCTTCTTGATTGAGTAATTCTAAAATAGCTAATGTATTGGTATTAGAAGTATGAACTAGGGATTCGTAGTTACCACTATTTGAGAGCAATACACTTAAATCTCCAGCGTAAAGACGACTCCCATGCTCACTATCATCATCTAAATTTTGCTTAAAGTGATTGTAGAATTTAGACTCAGGGTTGAGAATAACAGAGCCTGCAAGTACATCTGCTTGACCAGAAAACCACTTAGTAAGGCTCGTCACAACAACATCAACCTTAGATAATACATCTAGATTAATAGATGAAGCTACTGTGTCATCAATAATCAGTGGTGTTTGACCTATACGACAAGAGCGACTCACAGCATCTAAATCAAAACTATGCAAGAGCGGATTAGAGGGAAGCTCCGCATAAACCGCATTAAAATCACCTGCTTCTATGCGTCTTAGCGCTTCGACAAAATCTTCTCCTGTGGCACGTGTGAGAAACACAACTCCATGATGACTAAACCTCTCCTGTATCTTAAGTAAATCAATGTAAGGAAATTCAATTTGCAGAGTTTTTTTATTACTTAACGTTTGGCTTGTTCTATGTGCTGCATACCAAGCAGACATACCTGTCTCGTAAATATAGACATCTTCTGCTTTACCTACCGAATAAGGCTTGGCAACACTTTTTTTAAGCTGTTGGATTTCATCTAAGTTGTCTGGCTTTACTTGCTTTTCAAGCACATCAAGAGCTAACCTACTACTAAGTATCTCTCCTGTATGCTGCCAATAAGCTTTAAATATAGGCTGATCTTCTTGATCTCCAATAAGCACCCAAATTTCACGATAAGGCTCTATTTGCACCGCCTCTTTTAGTTGGAGCTCCATCCAGCGGCGAGCACGAGACGCAATGCGCTTAGACGGTAGTAGTAAAATAATTTGATCCTTATTTAATTGCAGTTCTTCTCTAACTTGCGTCATCAACCTCTGCACAATCGGATGAAAAAAGAAGCGCGGGTAACCACTCTGCATCTTTTGTACAACTTGAGGGCTTGATTCTTCATAACCAATCACACTCTCCCAAGTTGGAAAACATACTGAACACGCATGTACTGAGTCAGGAATACTAACTCCTAAGTCTTCTACACGGCATGCTGGATGAGTTAAGAAATTTCTCATAAGAGACAAATAAAATAGTGTTTTTAGTAAGCTTTGTCTATCTTAATTCAAGGCTTTATCTTATTTTTTCGTTATTTAAGATTACTTGTTATTCTCTTTGATTTTAGAGCCTTTTTTATATCCTAAAACAAAAATAACCCAACCAATTAAAATAGGAGCAATAAGTAAGAGCCAAAATTGGCTCCACGCCTCAATACCATATTGACCTACCGTTTTTTCATACCACCAACCACATAAGAAAAAACCTATCAGCATACTCAACCCTGTTGAAAGCTGAGTCAACAAAGCCTGTGACTGAGCTCTAATAGTTGGTAGCACTCTTTTTTCTATATAAATTTGCCCAACAACTATAAAGAAGCAAAAGCTCAATCCATGCAGCGCCACACCTACCCACATGAGAATTAAGTCCGGCTCTCCATTAACCAAAGCAAATAAAATATAACGCAAGAGCACACAAGTCACCCCCATAAAAATCAACCACCAATCCCGAATCATCTTAAGCCATTTAGTAAAGCTTAATAGAATAACTACCTCCAGTACTTGAGCTAAGGTCATTTTAGCGGCCACATTACTTAAACCCATTTGAGTAAGTTGCAACGGCACATAACTAAAAAATGCAGCCAATGATATCGAGCAACAAAATAAAGCAATCAAATAGCCATTAACATTAGGATTAGCTAACTGCGCCCATCCCTTACCACCTAAACGGTCGAGCAAAGATAGGTGCGAACTACTGCTCTTCTCATCTAACGGTAATCTAAAAGCCATTATACTAGCTAATAAATAAAAAAGTGCACACAATAAAAAAGCTTTAGCGTCATCATCGATTTTAAAGACAAAACTCATCAAACAACCAATGATAATCCAAGCAATAGTACCCCAAACAAACATACCTCCAATTTTAGACTTGTCTACCTTGAGTGTCTTAAGAGCTAAAAAACCAACTAGAGACAAAATTGGTGCTGAGAAGAAGCTACTTAAGAAAAAAGAAACGGCTAACCATTGCACAGCCCATTCCTTCTTAAGGATAAAATAATTCAGTATGACAAATAAGCAAGTTAGCAACGAAAGCCCTGAAATAACAGATCGTGCAGAAAACTTATGATCTACCAACACCCCAGCTAAAATAGGCGAAATACCCGTAGCCAAAGCAACCAAAGAAAAGAATATCCAAACATAATCCTCATACCCATAATTCTTTAATAATGGTGAGAGTATCAGCAACCAGCAACACAAGCCCCCTATGCTTAAAAAATACATAGCACAGAGACTAAATTTATCAGCTTTTTGCATATATAAACCTCTAAAACCTCTACTAGGAGACTTGGACTAATAGCTTCATAAAGTTTATATATAAATTAAAAAATTTATTTAGATTTTACAGCCAATTGTTCTAGAATCGTTTTTACAACCTGCTTTGCTAAATATGCTGAGCCTTCAGAAGTAAAATGCACATCTCCATTTAGCTTCTGGATAGTTGGTAAAGATTGATTTGCATAGGTATGTAAATCATTAATTGCTACCCCCTCTTTTAGCATGATAGCTTCTGCAATCAAATTATACTTAACTTCATCTCCCACTTTTCTGCCTATCTCATTTTCAGGAACTGGAGTTGTTGCACACCAAATAAGTTTAGCCCCAGTTTTTTGCAAACGCTCTACTATAGATTCTAAATTTTTTTTATAATCTTCAGGAGTTGTTGTTAAAGTACCATGAACCTTGTCTCTTTTTCCTTGTGTTGTTGCTTCGGGATTTCTGTAACAAATATCCCATAATCCCCAATTAAAATGGATAACATCAAATTCTTTGTTACCCAACTTACCCAGCCATTTTTCAATATTGGCTAAGCCAAATTCAGTATGACGTCCATTTGTAGAAATACGGTAAACATCAGCTTTATCTTTTAATTCTTTGCGGACACTTAATGTATAGCCAATGGAAATGGAGTCGCCAATGAGTAACACATTAGGCAGCTCTGGATTATCTTGCGGGTTAGCAAAAGCAGATTGAAATTCTTTACCTGTGTACAGCTCCTCCTCACTAGCTAAATCTGCCAAAATGAAAGTTGTTGTAAAAAATACAAAACTTAGAAAAAAACTTTTAAACTTTAACATATAAATTTAAAAAGTATTAGTTTTAGAAATAAGAGTCGTTCCATCCATTGGCTCAATGATTTTTACTCTCTCACCTGGGGAGAATTGCTGATCACGACCTTGAATCACAATAAAGGTGTAGCCATCATCATCTCTAACTGTTAGTTCAAGAGCCAACATTCTAGTAGTTGCTGAACCAACCTTATTACCAATAGCTCCACCAACTGCAGCACCTGCGGCACCACCAAGAACCTCTTCTGTATCTCCACCACCTAGGCCTACAGCAGCACCAATAACGCCACCTACAATAGCACCTGCGGCAGTGCCTATAGTTGAATTACTTTCCTTACTTGGGCGGTCAACTTCGACTTCACGGATTTGAATCACACGACCCATTCTAAACTCTTGGGCAACACCTAGCTGACCTTCATTGTAAGTCGTTGGGTTCTTTTGGAAAGTACTGCAAGAACTCACAGCAAGTGAGAGACCTAAAACTGATGTTAATAAAATATTTTTCATAATAATGATTTAATAATAAATAGCTACTTTAGTAAACTTAATAATTCAAGCGACAAGCAAAAAGCTTACTGTCTAACTTGATAACCAATAACTATAAACTCAAAAGAACACTTTTAAAGGTCGCAGTCGGTAACAGCTCCCTCCGACGCTGATGATACTAATTTAGCATATTTAGCTAATACACCACGACGATAGCGTGGCTCTGGCTGTACCCATGCTGCTTTACGCTGTGCTAACTCCTCATCTGATAAATCTACTGATAGTTCATTAGTTACAGCATCAATGGTGATTTGATCTCCATCCTTGAGTAAGCCAATAGGCCCACCTACAAAAGCTTCTGGAGTGATATGCCCCACAACAAAACCATGGCTACCACCAGAAAAACGTCCGTCAGTAATCAAAGCGACATTATCACCTAAACCTAAGCCCATCACTGCGGCTGTCGGCCCTAACATCTCACGCATACCTGGACCTCCTTTAGGTCCTTCCATACGAATCACGATAACTTCACCAGGTTGGATAGTTTTATCTAAGATAGCTTTCATGCCGTCTTCTTCGCTGTCAAAAACACGTGCTGAACCTTTGAACTCTGAACCTTCTTTTCCTGTGATTTTAGCAACTGAACCTTCTGGGGCTAAGTTGCCTTTGAGGATTCGTAAGTGTGAATCAGCTTTAATAGGGTTATCTAATGATCGAATAATTTGCTGATCTTCTGGGTATTCAATCGGTGAATTAGCTAAGTTTTCTGCTAATGTTTGACCTGTTACTGTCATGCAGTCTCCGTGAAGCAAACCGGCTTTAAGAAGCATTTTCATCAATGGAACTGTTCCACCAATACGTACCAAATCAGCCATCACATACTTACCACTTGGTTTTAAGTCAGCAAGCATAGGCACTCTCTTGCCAATTTCTGTAAAATCATCAATGGTAAAAGGAACATCAGCGGCACGCGCCATACCAATGAGGTGTAATACCGCATTGGTTGAACCACCTAAGGCAATCACAACTGTGAGCGCATTTTCAAAAGCTTTGCGTGTAAGAATATCCAAAGGCTTAATCCCTTTTTCAATGAGGTTTAAAACAGCCACACCTGCATCAAAACAATCCTTAGTCTTATCATCACTAATCGCTGCTTGAGCTGAGCTATTAGGCAAACTCATACCAAGAGCCTCAATAGCACTTGCCATAGTATTAGCTGTATACATACCGCCACATGAACCTGGTCCAGGAATAGCACAAGACTCAACAGTGGCTAGCTCATCATCACTAAATTCACCGCTAGCATGCTTACCTACTGCCTCAAAAACAGAAACAATATCTAAATCTTGCTCTTTGCCTTTGAGCGTTGCACAACCTGGCAAAATAGTACCACCATACACAAAAACTGATGGGCGGTTCATGCGTGCCATAGCCATAACACAAGCTGGCATATTTTTATCACAACCACCAATGGCGACAAAGCCATCCATGCCTTCGCAACCAACGACAGTTTCAATCGAGTCAGCAATCACCTCGCGAGATACTAGCGAGTATTTCATCCCCTCTGTGCCCATAGAGATACCATCAGAAATAGTAATCGTGTTGAAAATGAGTGACTTACCTTGAGCGGCCTCCACGCCTTTGGCGCTTTCCTTGGCTAACTCATCAATATGATAGTTACAAGGAGTCACCTGACTCCAAGTCGAAGCTACGCCAATAAGAGGCTTCTTAAAATCTTCTTTTTCAAAGCCTACAGCATAGAGCATGGCACGACTAGGTGCTCTATCGGCACCATCAAAAACCTGTGATGAAAATGGACGTTTATCAGACATGGAAAGAGTTAATAGTGAAAAGTGAAAAATGAAAAGTGAAAAGTGACCCCAGAGCTAAATTCTCAAGTAGGCTTAATCCCCAACTCTGCAAACAACCACAATGCAAAGGCTAACTTAACTAGAGCTAAGATAACAACTACACCTACAATCATTTTATAAAAGCGCTCAGATCTAAATAGAGGCGCGTCAGGTATAGAAAAAATACTCTTCTGATGATACAAAGGCAATAATTGCGCACAGAGCCTAGCTCCACTAAACTTACCACGCAAAAAACAGACCCACACTAATAACAAACCACACACTATGACATACACAGCAATACCAGCTAATTGAATATAAGGCGAATCTGACCAATAACACAATACAGGCTGACGAGGAGCGCTAGAGCTTAGTTGGAGCAACCACATCATAACCCCTGCTACTAAAACAATCACACTGATAATAGTGAATACGGTTTTAACTTCAGCGTTATTCAGACATTGTTTATCATCTGACACATCAGATCCTTGAACAAGGAGCTCCTTAATTCTAAACCAGACCTCCCAAATTAATGCCAAAAAGAGTAGTGGTAAAATCAACCAAAAGTAATGAAATATAAAGGCATTCATGATAATTTGAAAAGGCTGTAGAAACTACAGCAAGAAGCCTATTTACCAAACAGACCTTTAATTGTATTGAGCGTACCCTCTCCCGTTGATTTAAGGACATCAGTAAGACCATTATCGGTAATCGCAGTCAATGAAACTTTGGTCACTTCTTTGAGCACAGCTGTCATCACTTGGGAAATAATAGCTGTAGCAGAAGTCTTACCATCCTTACCTAAATCAGTCAGTGTGATGGTTGACATAGGGACAGCTAAATCAGTACCAGCAACACGCACAGTAACTTTTGCTCCCTCAATCACTAATTTTTTAATTTCTAAGTTAGGTGCTGGCTTTTCGCTAGCATCAGAAGCCTCATCGGACTTACTAGATTTTTTAGCAGGAACATAAGACTGAATATTGGCTAGCAATTGCTTAACATTACTATTAGTCAGCGTCTTTTCATAAACAAACTCAGGAGCATTAATATAAATACTCTCAATAATGATATTGTCACTCGTCACGCTCTTAGTATCCACCTTGATATCTACTGTGCCTACAGACATGACCTTGTCCGCGCTAAAACCTGCTGGACTACCTAGGAATAAGTTACTAATAGCTCCAGATCCAGAAAACGGCGATAGCATCACATTGCCCACAGTCACCTCGGTCTGAGTCACCTTAGGCCCAAAAGTCTCAATCCCCTTCTTAATCCCCTTGCCAAGCAACATCTCACCAAAGAGATACAACCCAACCACAACAACTACAACAACAGCTAAAATAACTCCTAATTTTTTCATAATAACCAAGAATACATGAACCCTACTAAATAGTGAAGAGTTAAAAGTGAATGAAGCTAAGATGACTTGGACTTACTAAGACGTCGAGCCAACTGCCTTGTTCGACTGTCCATAATCTCCGCTTAGAATACCTTCTAAGCTTAAATCTTCATCTAAAGCCTCCCAGTGCAAACCTAATGGAGAAATACCAATATTCATTAAATCCTCTTCACTAGCGTCTTCTAACCTCTTATTACCTTTAATAGGAAATTTAATCTCTACACCACTTAACAAAGTGATAACAACGAAACCATTTTTGTAAAATGCCTTACTGAGCGTATTATTCAA
>DGJT01000035.1 GCA_002387565.1 Akkermansiaceae bacterium UBA4589
GCCAGCAGACCGTGAAGACAAAGGCCTAGAAGCCGTGTTCCGTGAAATTTTTCCTATTAAGTCTTATGATGAAACTATTGAGTTAGATTTCATCTCTTATGACATAGAAGAGCCACAGGTGACTTCTTTGGAAGCGATGCAAAAAGGTGAGAATTATGCCGCTTCTTTATATGTAGAGTTTAAGCTCGTAGATAAGACTAATCCTAAGGATATCCGTGAGGAAGTTGAGCGTGTTTACATGGGTGAATTACCTATGATGAACCGTCGCGGTACATTTGTGATAAACGGTGCAGAGAGAGTGGTGGTATCTCAGTTACATCGTTCACCAGGTGTTTGCTTTAAAGAAGCTCAACATTTAAATGGTAAAGCTTTATACTCATTCCGTTTGATTCCAGATCGTGGTTCATGGATGGAAGTACAATTTGATACAAATGATTTACTCTATGTTTATCTTGATCGTCGTCGTCGTAGACGTAAGTTCTTGGCCACTACATTCTTACGTGTTTTAGGTTGGTCTACTAACCGTGACATTGTTGAGCAGTTTTACAATATTGAAAAACTCAAGCTTAAGAAAGATATTGCAGCTGAAAGTCTCAATAACAAAGTTATTTTTGAAGATGTGCTTGATGGCGAAGTGGTCGTTGCACGTGCTTTTGAGCCGTTGACTGTAGCTGCTGTTAATCAGCTTATTAAGCTTGGTCATAAATCAATCGATGTGATTGATTCACAAGAAGACGAAGTATTATTACAATCATTACGTAAGGATCCTGCTCACGATGAAGAAAGTGCGCTTAAGAGTATCTACCGTGTCTTAAGACCTGGTGATCCAGTATCTATTAGTAATGCTAAGTCGCTTATCTACCGTTTATTCTTTGATCCTAAGCGTTATGACTTCACTCGTGTAGGTCGTTATAAAATCAATCAAAAATTTGGTATCGATATTGATATTAACACTCGCATCATGGTGCCAGAGGATTTCTTACACTCATGTCGTTATGTCTACAGACTGAAAAAAGGCGAAGGTATGCCTGATGATATTGATCACTTAGGTAGTCGTCGTGTACGTGCTGTAGGCGAGTTATTAGCTAACCAGTGTCGTGTAGGTCTTTCTAGAACAGAGCGTTTGGTGAGAGAACGTATGACTCTCTTTGATTCAAACATCGAAGGAATGACACCACAAAAGCTCATTAACCCTAAAGCTTTAAGTGCTGTGGTTAGAGATTTCTTTGGTCGTTCACAGTTGAGTCAGTTTATGGATCAAACGAACCCATTAGCTGAGCTTACCCATAAGCGTCGTCTTTCTGCTCTTGGACCTGGTGGTCTAAGTCGTGATCGTGCAGGTTTTGAGGTGCGTGATGTGCATCCTTCTCACTATGGTAGAATTTGTCCAATTGAGACTCCAGAGGGTCCAAACATTGGTTTGATTAACACCATGTGTACTTATGCTTACATCAATGAATATGGTTTCATTGAAACTCCTTACCGCAAGGTGGTAGATAGCAAAGTGACTTCAGAGATTGAATACCTTACAGCTGACCAAGAGGAAAACTTCCTCATTGCTCAAGCTAACAACCCAATTAATGACAAAGGTGATTTCCTCGAAAAACGCATTACAGCTCGTGAACAAGGTGAGTTTATTGAAATTGAGCCTAGCAAGATTCAGTACATGGATGTTTCACCTAAGCAGCTCGTTTCGGTTGCTGCAGGGTTGATTCCATTCCTTGAGCATGATGATGCTAACCGTGCGTTGATGGGTTCAAACATGCAACGCCAAGGTGTGCCATTGCTTGTTTCTGAGTCTCCACTCGTAGGTACAGGTCTTGAGGCAATTGCTGCACGTGATTCACGTTCAGTGGTAACTGCTGAGGGTGACGGAATCGTCGCTGCTGCTTGTGCAGAAGTCATCATTACTACTTTAGATGGTAAGCTTCCTATTAAGGACAATGAGTTCCTTAGTGGTGATGTTGAATTAGAGACAGATGTTAAGAAAGGTCTCTACGTTTACCCGTTACGTAAGTTCATGCGTTCAAATGCAGGTACTTGTATGACTCAAAAACCATTGGTTCGTGAAGGTCAAAAAATCAAAGCAGGCGATGTGCTTGCTGATGGCCCTAACACCCAAGATGGTGAACTCGCTCTTGGACGTAACGTGCTTGTAGCTTTCATGCCTTGGAATGGTTATAACTTTGAGGATGCGATTGTTATCTCTGAAAACATTGTTAAAGAAGACGTATTTACTTCTATTCACATCAGTGAATTCGAAGTGATTGCTCGTGATACTAAGCTTGGAGCTGAGGAAATCACGCGTGACATTCCTAACTTAAGTGAAGAAGCCTTAGCCAACCTTGGCCATGACGGTATTATCCGTATTGGTGCAGAGGTGAAGCCTGGCGACATCCTCGTTGGTAAAGTCACTCCTAAGTCTGAGACAGACCTCAACCCTGAGGAGCGCCTTCTCCGTGCTATTTTTGGTGAAAAAGCAGCTGAAGTTCGTGATACTTCACTTCGTGTACCTTCAGGTACTATCGGTGTTGTGCAAGATATCCGCGTCGTAACACACGGTGCTCAAATGGGCAAAGACAATGCGATGTTCAACACTTCTGAATATAAACAACAAGTGAAGCAAATTCACGAAGATTATAAGAAGAAGCGTGCCGCACTTACTGAGCAATTAACTGATAAATTGAGTGATATTCTTCTTGGAGAAAAAATCCCTCTTGATGTACTCAATGCAGATACGAATGATATCATCATTCCTGCGAATCGTAAGATCACAAAAACTCTCTTGAGAAAATTAGCTGCGGTTTATAACTGCATCAGCATTGACCCAAGTCCTATTCGTAACAAAATCCTTGAAATTATTGGTAACTTTGAGGGTCGTTTCGAAGATTTGGAAAATGAACTCGAGTCACGCTTAGACCTCAGTGAAACTGAAGATCAAATTGATCCAGGTGTCATTAAAGAAGTCAAAGTCTTTATTGCTAAGAAGCGTAAGCTTTCTGTAGGTGATAAGATGGCAGGTCGTCACGGTAACAAAGGTGTGGTAGCAACTATCGTTCCTGAGGAAAACATGCCTTACCTCGAAGACGGTACTCCAGTTGAAGTTTGTTTGAACCCGCTTGGTGTTCCATCTCGTATGAACGTGGGTCAGGTTCTTGAAACTCACCTCGGTCTTGCGGCTAAAGCTCTTGGCTTTAAAGTAGCAACTCCAATTTTCGATGGTATTAAAGAAGAGAAAATTTGGGAATTCATGAGTGAAGCTAAGAAAGTTGATGGCTTTACTTGGGCTGGCGATGGCAAAGATGGCTCTACCGCTGGTAAGAGTACTCTCTATGATGGCTTTACAGGCGAAGCTTTCCACCAACCAGTGGTGGTCGGTTACATTTACCTGCTTAAACTAGGTCACTTAGTAGCTGATAAGATTCACGCTCGTTCAGTGGGACCATACAGTTTGGTTACTCAACAGCCATTGGGCGGTAAAGCTCAATATGGTGGTCAAAGATTTGGTGAGATGGAAGTATGGGCTCTCGAAGCCTATGGTGCAGCACACATGTTGCAGGAACTTCTCACTGTCAAATCAGATGATGTTCAAGGACGTACTCGCGTCTATGAATCAATTATCAAGGGCGATAACTCTTTGGATGCAGGGACTCCTGAGTCATTCAATGTTCTCATTAAAGAAATGCAGGCATTAGGGCTAGAAGTTAAATTATCAGAAATCTCCGAAGAGGAAGAAGTTTCTGAAGAAGAAATCTTTTCACTCGATGATTTAACCCTTTAATTTTACGAGCTAACTCATTTACACATTCTATTGATTAAATTATGAATCAACAAACTGACATATTCGATGCAGGCATTAAATCAAATGCTAACTTTAACCAAGTAGGTATTTCTCTTGCATCACCTGAAAAAATTCATTCTTGGAGTTTTGGTGAAGTCAAAAATCCAGAAACTATTAACTACCGTACTTACAAACCAGAAAAAGGTGGTTTGTTCTGTGAGCGTATTTTTGGTCCTGTAAAGGATTGGGAATGTTCATGTGGTAAATACAAGCGTATTAAGCACAAAGGCGTTATTTGTGACCGTTGTGGTGTAGAAGTCACTCAATCACGCGTACGTCGTGATCGTATGGGGCATTTAGACCTTGCTGTTCCTGTAACACATATCTGGTTTTATAAATCAATGCCAAGTCGTATTGGTTTAATGCTTGATATGACGGCTCGTGAACTTGAGCGTGTTATTTATTACGAGGATTACATCGTTATTGATGCTGGTTCTGTACAAGGCCTAACTAAAGGTGAACTCCTTAGTGAAGCACGTTTTCGTGAGCTCGAAGATGAGCACGAAGGTGAATTTGAAGCAGGCATGGGTGCTGAAGCCTTGCGTGAATTACTCGAAGACATCGATTTAGATGACGCTATCGAGGAAATTGAGCAAGCGATGCAAGCAACTCGTTCTAAGCAAACACTCAAAAAACTTTCTAAAAAACTTAAACTTGTCCAAGGTTTCCAGAGCTCAAAAGCTCGTCCAGAATGGATGATTATGACAGTGCTTCCAATCATTCCACCAGACTTACGTCCGTTGGTACCTTTGGAAGGTGGTCGTTTTGCGACTTCTGATTTGAATGACTTATACCGTCGTGTGATCAACCGTAACAACCGTTTGAGAAACCTTCTTAAGCTCAAAACACCTCAGGTCATTATTCGTAATGAGATGAGAATGCTTCAAGAGTCTGTAGATGCCTTACTTGACAACGGTCGTCATGGTCGCCCAGTAACAGGTACTAGCAACCGTCCGTTCAAGTCTCTTTCAGACATGCTCAAAGGTAAGGGTGGGCGTTTCCGTCAAAACTTACTTGGTAAGCGTGTGGATTACTCAGGTCGTTCAGTCATCGTGGTAGGTCCAGATCTTAAGCTTCATCAGTGTGGTTTGCCTAAGACAATGGCGCTCACTCTGTTTGAGCCATTTATCATCAGACGTATTCAAGAGTTAGGTTTAGCGCATACTGTGCGTTCAGCTAAGAAAATTATTGATCGTAAGACTCCACAAGTATGGGATATTCTCGAAGAGGTCACTAAGGGTCACCCAGTGCTCCTCAACCGTGCTCCTACTTTGCACAGACTTTCTATTCAGGCATTTGAGCCAGTACTCATCGAAGGTAGCGCTATTAAAGTGCACCCATTAGTGTGTACAGCTTACAACGCTGACTTTGATGGTGATCAAATGGCAGTGCACGTGCCTCTTTCTGTTGAAGCACAAATGGAAGCACGTCAATTAATGCTTGCGACAAAGAATATTTTCTCTCCTGCTTCAGGACGTCCGATTACGACTCCTTCACAGGATATTATTCTTGGTGCTTACTACCTTACTTACTCTCGTCCACGTACAGAGGTTGATCGTGAGAATGATAGAGCAGCTAATAAGCACTTCCCTCTCTTTGGTACAACTAGTGAGGTTGAATATGCGATTGCTAGCCGCAAGATTAGTTATCGTCAGCTCATTAGATTTAAAAACCCTGACTTTGGCAAACAAACTGTCTATGGCGACAGCGAGACCAAAGTGATTGAAACCACACCTGCACGTGTACGTTTCAATGAAATTTTTCCAGAAAATTTAGGTTTTGTTAACTTTAACGTAAGTAAAAAGCACGTAGGTGATATCATTTGGCAGTGTTACCAAGTGGCAGGTCATGAAGCGACAGTTAAAGCACTTGATCTACTCAAAGACTTAGGTTTCAAAGAAGCAACACGCTCAGGTACTTCTATTGGTTTGGTTGACATGGTTATACCGGAAGACAAAGGAGAAAAACTAAAAGCTGCTTACACCGATATCGATAAAGTGACTAAAGAGTACCGTAATGGTGTGATTACTAATGGTGAGAGATATCAACGTGTGGTTGATGTATGGACTCAAACAACAGAAGCTATTGCTGATTCAGTTTATCGTAAACTTGAGTTTAATGATGGTGAAACAGATGTGAGCCCACTCTTTATGATGGTAGACTCTGCAGCTAGGGGTAACCGTGCGCAGATTAAACAGCTTTCAGGTATGCGTGGTTTGATGGCTAAGCCATCAGGCGATATTATTGAACGCCCGATTACGTCTAACTTCAGAGAAGGTCTTTCAGTGCTTGAGTACTTTATTTCAACTCACGGAGCTCGTAAAGGTTTGGCTGATACAGCGCTTAAGACTGCTGACTCAGGTTACATGACTCGTAAGTTAGTTGATGTAGCTCAAGATGTGATTATTTCAGAAACTGATTGTGGTACAGTCAATGGTATTACCATTTCAGCTGTGGATAGCGAAGGTGATGATTCTGTTGATTTATCAACAAGAATTTACGGTCGTGTCTCACTTGAGAAAATCGTAGACCCAGTCACTAAAGAAGTGATCATTGATGTCAACGAGTGCTTCTCTGAGCCACAAGCTAAGAAAGTAGACGAGATTGGTCATCAATCAGTCAAGATTCGTTCAGTACTTAGCTGTGAAAGCGACAATGGTTGTTGTAGCCAGTGTTATGGTCTTAACCTTGCTACTGGTAAGGTTGCCAAGTTAGGTGAAGCTGTAGGTATTATTGCTGCCCAATCTATTGGTGAGCCAGGTACTCAGTTAACCATGCGTACTTTCCACGTTGGTGGTGTTGCTCTTGGTGATTCTAAGCGTCCATTTATCAAACTTAAGAATGCAGGTAAGGTAGTTTATAAAGACCTCAAATCTGTAAAAGATACCTCAGGTAACTGGGTAGCTCTTAATAAGTCAGGTAGCCTTAGTATTCTCAATGACGAAGGCATGGAGATCGAAGCGCATCGCTTGGTGATTGGTTCTGTGATTACTGTCAAGGACGGTGACCATGCAGAAGCAGATCAAGAAATCGTGACTTGGGATCCTAACTCAATTCCTGTTCTTACTGAGAAAGCAGGTGTGATTGAATTCTGTGATATGATTCAAGGTATTACCGTAACTTCTGAAGTAGATAAAGCTACAGGTATTGAAGGCATGGTAGTGACAGAACACAGAGAAGATTTACACCCTCAAGTGATTATTAGAGATCCTAAGACTAAGGATATCCTAAGACGCTATTCAATTCCAGTTGGCGCTCACTTATCTGTTAAGGATAAGACAAAAGTAACCGCAGGTATGCAGTTAGCACGTACTCCACGTAAAGCGACTAAGACAGGTGATATTACAGGTGGTCTTCCACGTATTGCTGAACTCTTTGAAGCACGTAAACCTAAGGATGCTTGTGTGATTGCTAAGATTTCTGGCGAAGTCTCATTTGCAGGCACGATTAGAGGTAAGAAAAAGCTTGTAGTGACAGAGCCTGATACAGGTGAAACAGCGAACCATTTAGTAGCTATGGGTAAACATCTCATCGTTAACGAAGGTGATCATGTCATTCAAGGTGACCAGTTAACAGAAGGTGTGGTTTCACCTGATGACTTACTAGAGGCCTGTGGATCACAAGTACTTCGTGAGCACTTAGTGAATCAAGTTCAATCAGTTTACCGCCGTCAAGGTGTAGAAATTAATGATAAGCACATCGAAATTATTGTCAGCCGTATGCTTGGTAAGGTTAAAATTACTGAAGTAGGAGACAGTGACTTCCTCTGGCATGATCAAGTAGACAGAGTAGACTTTAAACTCGCTAACCAAGAAATTGCTAAGCAAGGTGGTGTGCAAGCACAGGCCGAGCCAGTTCTACTTGGGATTACTAAAGCTTCACTTGAGACAAGTTCATTTATTTCAGCTGCTTCATTCCAAGACACCACACGTGTTCTTACCGAAGCTGCCACGATTGGTAAGGTTGATAAACTCCGCGGTTTCAAAGAGAATGTTATCATGGGTCACCTTATCCCAGGTGGTACAGGTGTCATGGCTCGCCGTAAAGTTCGTATTGAAAAAGACGAACCTAACGAAGGTATCGTTGATTTAACTGAACCAACCGAAGAAGCTGGTATTGATTTAGAGCTTGAAAGCTTATAATTAAAGCGGATATGAATATTTGCGTAGCAGGAGCAGGCGGTTTTATTGGGGGCTATTTGGTCAAAGATCTTTTAGCCCAAGGCCATAGCGTTAGAGCTATTGATATCAAACCTTTTGAGGAATGGTACCAACGTTTTGATTCCGCTGAAAATGTAGTAGCCAACCTTGAGCTCAAGGATGCCTGCTATGCTGCTGCCGAAGGCATGGACAGAATCTACAATCTCGCCTGTAACATGGGCGGGATGGGATTCATCCAAAACAACCATGCTTTATGCATGCAAAGCGTACTTATTCAAAGTCACATGGTCATGGCTTGCCGCGACCAAAATGTGCCTGAAATACTCTACAGCTCATCAGCTTGTATCTACCCTGAGCATATTCAGGAGGAAATCAAAGATGCCGCCGCCCAAGGACTCAAGGAAAGTGACGCTTACCCAGCCAACCCACAGGATGGTTACGGATGGGAAAAACTCTTTTCTGAGATTATCACGCATTACTTTGCTCAAGACTACGACTTCAAACAACGTGTCTGCCGTTTCCACAATGTTTACGGCCCTAATGGTACATTTGAAGGTGGTCGCGAGAAAGCACCAGCTGCTATATGCCGTAAGGTGATACACGCCAAACTCAGCGGTGATCATACCATCGATATTTGGGGCGACGGGCAACAAACTCGTTCATTCATGTATATTGATGACTGTATCACAGGTATGGACAAGCTCTGGGCTAGTGATTTTGATCAACCTATCAATTTAGGTTCTGACGAAATGGTTAGCATCAACCAACTCGTAGATATCGTCGAAGGCATCGCAGGCATCAAACTTGAGCGCAACTACCAACTCGACAAGCCACAAGGCGTAAGAGGTCGTAACAGTGACAACACTCTCATTGAAGAAGTGTTGGGCTGGAAGCCGAGTGTGAAACTGCAGGAAGGGCTAGAGAAAACCTACGCTTGGATTCTTTCTGAGATGCAGGATAGGTATTAGGTGTAAGCCTAATTTCACCTCATCTAGGTTGTTCCTTGAGACTCGCAGTAGGTTTCTACAGCTTCGCCTCAAGCGCCTACTAGCTAAGGCAAACTTAGGCTTTAGAGATCAAAGTCCAACTAAGTGCATTTCTATAAATGGATATATATAATCTATGAATTGGATTATATCACAGATATTTTTTAAAAATTTAAAAAACTGAAAGAGCACTAAGACGCGTTCTTTATTGTTATTATTTTGGATTATGCTCATAAGGCTACATAGGGGTTAAATTAAATTTAAATACTTATTTAAACCATGTCATAAACTCTGAAATAGGGGGGAGTTTTTTACCTTTTTTGAATAATGGACTAAATAATAATCTTGACTTAGTCCATATTATTGCTAATTTGGTTGTATGAGTTTATTTGTGGAGCAGCTTCGGGAGCATGGAGTGCATGTGACGGCGCAGCGGGTGGCTATTTTAGATGCGGTTTCGCATTGTCCTCATAGTACAGCAGATAAGGTTGTAGAAGCTGTTAGAGCAGAGATAGGTACTATTTCTAAGCAGGCTGTTTATGATGGCCTTGCTCTATTAACTAATAAGGGACTCATTAGAAGGATTCAGCCTTCTAAATCACCAGCTTTGTTTGAAACGAGAGTTGGTGATAACCATCATCATCTTATTTGTCGCAATTGTGGCAAGACTGTAGATGTGGATTGTGCAGTTGATCATGTTCCTTGTTTGACTGCAAGTGACCCTGCTGGCTTTATCATAGATGAAGCAGAAGTGCTTTACTGGGGGACATGCCCAGACTGCCAAGAAAATAAATAAAAATTAATCACTATAAATTATGGAAACAAATCTAAATGGAGGAGACATGAGTAAATGCCCAGTTTTGGGAGGTAGTTCGCAACATAGTGCTGTAGGTTCTACAGCTAATGAGCATTGGTGGCCTAATCAACTCAGCTTAAAGAGCTTGCGTCAAAATTCTGCGTTGTCAGATCCTATGAGTGAAGATTTTGATTATGCTAAGGAGTTTGAATCATTAGATTTAGACGAGCTCATCGCTGACATTGATGTTTTGATGACAGATTCACAAGATTGGTGGCCAGCTGACTATGGTCATTATGGGCCATTTTTTATTAGAATGGCGTGGCATAGTGCAGGTACTTATCGTGTAGCCGATGGTCGCGGTGGCGCGAGCTCAGGGACTCTACGTTTTGCTCCTTTGAACAGTTGGCCAGATAATGGTAATTTAGATAAAGCGCGTCGTTTGTTATGGCCTATTAAACAAAAATATGGACGCAAAATTTCGTGGGCTGATTTAATGGTACTTACAGGCAATCGAGCTTTAGAAACTATGGGGTTTAAAACTATAGGTTTTGCTGGAGGTCGAGAAGATGTATGGGAGCCAGAGCAAGATATCTATTGGGGGCCAGAAACCACATGGCTTGATGATGAAAGATACACAGGAGACCGCGAGTTAGAGCAGCCATTAGCAGCAGTGCAAATGGGACTGATTTATGTGAATCCAGAAGGACCAAATGGAGTGCCTGATCCTCTTGCGGCAGCTAAAGATATTCGTGAGACTTTTGCAAGAATGGCGATGAATGATGAAGAAACTGTGGCATTGATTGCTGGTGGACACACCTTTGGTAAGTCTCATGGAGCAGCTGATCCAGATGAATATGTGGGACCTGAGCCAGAAGGTGCGAGTTTAGAGGAGCAAGGCTTAGGTTGGAAGAATAGCTTTGGTACTGGTAATGCAGGAGACACCATTACTAGTGGACTTGAGGGTGCTTGGACAACTCAGCCAATTCAATGGGATAATAATTATTTTGAAAACCTTTTTGGTTATGAATGGAAGCAGGTCAAAAGCCCAGCAGGAGCGATACAGTGGACACCTGTAGATGCAGATGCTGATGGGACAGTTCCTGATGCCCATGATCCAGATAAAAGACATGCACCTATGATGTTTACCACTGACTTGTCGCTCAAGGAAGATCCTATTTACCATGATATTTCTAAGCGTTTCTACGAAAACCCAGATGAGTTTGCGCAGGCGTTTGCTCAAGCATGGTACAAGCTCACGCATAGAGATATGGGGCCATTGACACGTTGTCTAGGACCATTAGTGCCTGAAGAGCCGCTACTATGGCAAGATCCTATACCGCAGGTAGACCATGTTCTTATTGATGAGCAAGATATTGTTGCGCTCAAACAAGTGATTCTTGATTCAGAACTTTCAATTTCAGAGTTAGTGGCTACAGCTTGGGCTTCTGCGTCGTCATTTAGAGGGACAGATAAACGTGGAGGTGCCAATGGCGCTAGACTACGTCTTGCACCACAAAAAGATTGGGAGAGCAATGACCCAGAACAATTAGCCAAGGTGCTGACAGTTCTGGAAAAAATTCAAGAAGAATTCAATCAAGCGCATTTCGAGAATGATGGCAAAAAAGTATCCCTCGCCGACCTCATTGTATTAGGTGGTTGTGCTGCGATAGAGCAAGCTGCTAAGAAAGCAGGTTATAAATTATCAGTACCATTTACTCCAGGGCGCATGGATGCTAGCCAAGAGCAAACAGATATTGATTCATTTGCGGTACTTGAGCCGGTGGCAGATGGTTTTCGTAATTACCTCAAACCAAATCATGTCAGATCAGCAGAAGAATTACTCATTGATAAAGCTCACAAACTCATGCTAACTCCTCCTGAAATGACAGTGCTCATTGGAGGTATGAGAGTGTTAAATGCCAATGCAGGTAAATCACCTTTAGGTGTATTTACTGACTCACCAGAAACTTTAACTAATGACTTCTTTGTCAACTTGCTTTCTATGGATACCAAGTGGGCTAAGTCCAAACGTTGTGAACATTTCTACGAAGGCACCGATCAATCTTCAGGTGACATGAAATGGATGGCTACAGCTGTCGATTTAGTATTTGGCTCTAATTCTGAATTAAGCGCTATCGCAGAGGTCTATGCTTGTGCAGATGCCAAGGAAAAGTTTGTCAAAGACTTTGTCTCAGCTTGGGTCAAAGTCATGGAACTAGATCGTTTTGATCTGAGCCGTTAGAAGCTTTATTTTCTGTGCTGACAACAAAATAGCCATCACTCAATAGTTGAGTGGTGGCTTACGGCTTTATTGAACTTGATTATACCTAGCGGTGAATTCTTGTTTGTAGATTTCAAAGGTACCTGCCTCAATGTGGGTGCGAGCGTTGCGCATCAGGGTCAGGTAGAAATTGAGGTTGTGGTAGCTGAGTAGGCGTGCAGCTAGGGGTTCACTAGTTCTAAATAGATGTCTGATATAGGCTCTGCTAAATTGACTCGTGTGTGAGTCTTGTATCTCTGGACATAGAGGACCCATGTCATGGGTGAAGGTTTGCTTTTTGATATTAATCGGGCCATCGACGGTGAAGGCGACTCCATGTCGAGCAAGCCTAGTAGGCATGACACAGTCAAAGATATCGACTCCTTTACTAACCATTTCTAGCAGTTGGGTTGGTGTGCCTAAACCCATGGCGTAGCGCACCTTATCTTCAGGGAGAAAGGGGATGCTGTGATCGACAGCCTTCATCATCTCTTCTTCAGGTTCACCGACAGAAACTCCTCCAATAGCATAACCATCAAAGTTGAGGTTTACGAGGTCTTTGGCAGATTTTTCGCGTAAGTCAGCATAGATAGAGCCCTGAACAATTCCAAAATGGAGTTGTTTGATAGAGTTATTTTGGTTAGTTTTTTGGCTTTGAATACCAAAGCTACCTGCTTGTGGTTGGTTAGCCTCTATCCAGTTTTTGCAGCGTACGGCCCAGTCAGTGGTGAGCTGGGTAGATTTTTCGGCGTAGCTGCGCTCACATGGGTAGGGTGGACATTCATCAAAAATCATAGCGATATCTGAACCAATCGTAGCTTGTATATCTAAGCTGGTTTCTGGACTCAGTAGCATACGTTCGCCATTGAGGTGATTATTAAACCAGACACCTTCTGGGGTAATTTTGCGAATTTTAGCTAGAGAAAAGACCTGAAATCCTCCTGAATCAGTGAGAATGGGTCTATCCCATTGCATGAATTGATGTAGCCCACCAAAGGTTTGAAGCACATCCATGGTTGGACGTAGAAACAAGTGATAGGTATTACCTAAAATCACTTGGGCATCGAGATCAACTAACTCATTGGGGTGTAGGGTTTTGACTGTGCCTTGTGTGCCTACAGGCATAAAATTAGGCGTCTGAATATCACCATGAGCTGTGCTCAAAATTCCACGTCTAGCGGCACTTTGGGTAGATTTTTTGAGTAATTGGTAACAGGACATGAGAAGAAATAAATAAGTGAAAGCTTAAGTGTTAGCAATCTCTTATTGTGAAAAGTTGATGTTTAGGCTACTATCTAAAGATGACTATTAAATTATTACTATTATTAACCGGAAGCAGTTTATTTTTTGCTACGGCAGAAAATAAGGGGAGCGGTAAAAAAGTTGTAGGAGGAGATGAGTTCAGGAAAGCTGCTTTGGAGTATCGCAAAAAAGCAGTCAAATCTGAGAAATTAGCGATGTATTACAAACGACTTGCGACCATTAAGATGAATGCGGCTATTTTAGCTGATCAAGGCAAATGGGATGATATTTCTTGGGATGAATACCATGAAATTAACAAAGCAATCGTGGAATTACATGGTTATTCAGAAAAAGATAAAAAGTAACGGCGTAAATAGAGCTTAACTTCTTAATTTTTCTAAAATCTTTGTAGCTATAGCTGCAGGAGTTAAGCCGTGTTTTTTGCGTAATAAATGTAAGGCGCCATGCTCTACAAACTCATCAGGCCAACCAATACTTAGTAGGCGGCTATGGCTAGCTTCCTGGCTTTGCAGAGCTTCTAAACAGGCACTGCCAAAACCACCTGTGACTACATGGTCTTCGAGAGTGACGATTAGCTGGCACTTTTTAGCATGTTGGACGAGACAGTTCACATCAAGAGGCTTGATAAACCTAGGGTTGATAAGAGCCACACTTAAACCTTCTTTTTCTAAAATAGTGTTCACTTCTTGCGCAACAGCCAAGAACGGACCTAAACCAAAGAGCGCAACGTCATCACCTTGGCTAATAATTTCTGCTTTGCCTAATTCTAGGGGTTGTTTAAGTGGAGCAGGTGGTTCGTCAATGGCTAGTCTAGGGTAACGAATCGAGCTAGGCCCTTGTTCATAGAGACTCATCCAATCAAGCATAGCTTCAAGCTCTGAGGCATTGCGTGGTTGCATCATGACAAGGTTGGGGACTACTCGTAGGTAGCCAATATCAAAGAGTCCATGGTGAGTAGGCCCGTCATCAGGAGAGAGTCCAGCACGGTCTAAGCAGAGACGAATAGGTAGTTGCTGAATAGCCATGTCATGAATAATCATGTCATAGGCTCTTTGCATGAAAGTAGAATAAATAGCCAGAAATGGTTTGAAGCCCTGAGTTGCTAAACCGCAGGCAAATAGAGCCGCATGCTCTTCTGCTATGCCAACATCAAAGTATTGTTCAGGGCAGTCATTTTTGAGGTAATCTAGTTTTGTGCCCGACGGCATGGCTGCTGTAATGCCTAAAATCTGTGAGTCAGTTTTGGCTAGACTAGCGAGCTTAAGCCCGAAGATATCAGAGTAAGTCTGGCTGGTAGCCGCTTCGGTTTTACCTGATTCAGCGCAATATTGACCTAAACCATGAAACTTTTGTGGGTTATCTAAAGCCGGTTGAAAGCCTCTTCCTTTCTCCGTAATAACGTGTAAGACAACTGGTTTATCTTCTTTTTTAAGTTGTTCTAGGGTGTCAATAAGACTTGGCAAGTCATGACCATCAATAGGTCCATAATAACGTAAACCTAAAGTTTCAAAAAAGCTAGCAGGGAGTAAGAACTGTTTAATCGAACTGCGAATAGTGCTGAGCCAGCCATGAATTTTTTCCCCAAAAATTTTACGAATAATTTTAGAGGCTTTACGTCTAGAAAAGGTGTAAAATCTATTAATACGTAAGTAATGGAAGTAACGCGAAAGCGCACCAACATTCTGATCAATAGACCATTTGTTGTCATTGAGGATGACGATGAGTTTCTTTGTGCTATCTGCAATATTATTGAGAGCTTCGAGGGTAGGTCCACAGGTGTAAGTAGCGTCACCTGTAATAGCAATTACATGTTCATCACTGCCTTTTTTATCGCGAGCTACAGCCATCCCAAGAGCAACAGATAAGGCTGTCCCAGCATGGCCTGCTCCATAAGCATCATGTTCGGACTCGGTTCTTAAAAGAAAGCCATTAAGACCTTCAAAAGTCCGAATGGTATCAAAATTATGATTGCGACCAGTGAGTAATTTATGGATATATCCTTGATGAGAAACATCAAAAATAAATTTATCGGTAGGTGAATCAAAAGCTTTGTGTAGAGCTAAAGTTAGTTCTACAACTCCAAGGTTAGGCCCTAGATGTCCTCCTGTTTTTGATAGTGATGCAATGAGCCTTTGGCGGATTTCTTCCGCTAACTCTTCAAGTTGTACTTGAGTTAATGGTTCTAAGTCTTGAGGAGACTGAATAGAGTTGAGTAGGCTCATCTAACAATAAAAAATAGACTTTTATTTAGAGTCATCTAGTTGTTGGTGAATATTTTCAAGCTTCTGCTGAGCTTGATTGAGGGTCTGCTCACATTTTTTGAGCAAACCTAGGCCAGCTTCATATTTATTTAGTAGCTCTTCTAAGGGGAGTTGTGCCTGCTCCATTTCTTCAACTAGAGTTTGAAGCTGTTGTAAAGATTGTTCAAATGATAGGGGCTGTTCACTCATGGAATTGGTTATAGTTAAGGCTAATGGCTAAAAATTAATTTTCTGTGAGAAATTGAGAGTTACTATAAAACATCATATCTCCACCGGCTAAAGGCACAGCAAGTTCAGATATGCCTTTGAGGCTATTGATAGGTGATAGTTCAAGTAAGTTTAATGGCTGATTCATACCTTGTGCTTGAGGTAAAGTTCTGGTGTAAGCAGGTCCACTTAAGAACAACTTAAATAAGTCTCTTTCTTTATACAGAAGGTTTTGTAAACTACTGTTTTCAAAAATTGCAGGACTGATGAGAACACCTGCGATGGTTGCATTTCTTTCTTTGTAGGCTGCACGTATTTTTGTAATATCAGCATGGGTTTGAGGGATTTGAATAGAGGTGATATCTACATACCACGCAGTAGCCCAAGCTTGATCAGAAAAAATAAGGCTTTCTGAATCGACTAAAATAGAGTTCAAGTTATTTAGACCTTTAGGGTAATAAGGTGGCCATTGAGGTTTTCCATCTAAACCGTAGAGCACTCCCCATTTAAACTTGGTAGGAAAGCTGAGAATAAAACTACCTGAACAAATGATAGTTAAGATAACCCAATAAATATTACCTAAATGGCGATTTTGACTGATTTTGGTTTTTTTCCACAAAATAATAATAAAGGCAATAGCGTAGCAGAAGAAAACAGGTGTGAATATGAAGTGAATTTGTGAAAAGTAAGTTGTTGAATCAAAGAAAAAACTATTACTAAAAATAAATCCTAACCACAAACTAGCCAATAACCATTTGAGCTTATTGAGGTGATCACGATTAAAGCTATGGAGTAAATTGAGGAAAAATAAGGGAGCGATAATAAGGCTACTTAAAAGAATATTCATGCTTTGAAGTTGCGTGTAGCAGCTCAAAAGAAGTTTCTTAAATAAAATAGGCGCCTCAATAGTGAAATTACCCATATCCATATTACGCAATACTGCCAACTCAGAGAAAGAAGACAAATTATCATATAAGCTATAGTACCAAAGACCAAATATATTGCCTGTTTGAGGTAGATAGGTAGCGCCTAAATAAGCAAAAACAACCGTTAAGTAAGTGACAAGTGCAATGACATGCAAAATGCGTTGTGGTTTATAATAAATAATTTGATAGATGGCATAAATAACAGCGAGACTAATGGCTGCCCAGTGAGTAAAAGCCAAGAGAGTTAAAATCAAGTAAGGAGTTAGCGCTGTGACCCAATATTTGGCTCCCTCATAAGCTTGGTTTTTATTTCCATATAAATTGAGGAACAAGTAAGCGCTATAAATGAAAATGGTAAACAAAAGAGCCGCTAATTGGTGAGAAACACTAGCGAGTTTCCAATCAAAAGCAAAATGAGAAAATAGTAAAATCCAGCAACAAAAATTCGCTATTTTAGTATTAAATATACGCGCTAAAACAAAGCGATTCAAAAATAAAGTGATGATAAATAAAACTAGAGCTAAGCCAGCTATAATTCGGTCTGGCCCATAAACATGATCGGAAACAGTGGGCTCTAGCTTCCATTTTTCAGCATCTTGAGCGTTGAATAATTTCAGTGCCCCTGCTTGTAGCAAGATAGGTAAAGGAGCATAATAGGTATTGCGATTATCCGTTAAATCTAAATCCTCTTTGAGCTTAAATTCAATTTGCCTTGGATAAATAACTTTGCTTTGCATGCCGTTACCGCGAGCGACTTCGCGAGCTATTTGAGCTTGCTCGATAAGCTTGCTGTCATTAAACCCTGAAAACATAAAAAATAAGTGTAGCACCACCATTGTTACAGTGACAAAAGGTAGGGCTAATAATTTTAAATATTTAAGTAAAAATGGCATATTTTAATGAGTTAGTTAGTTGAATAAATCAAACTAAACTTTAAATAGTCTCTTAAAAAAGTTAGATATAAATAGAATAGATGATTTAGCAATAAAATCAACCATCTAGATATATTTATTTTCACTAGTAATAAGCACCTATTCGGCGAACTTTCTTTGTAAAGTTCTGCGGCTAATACCGAGTAATTCTGCTGCTTTACTTTTATTGCCATTACAATGCTCAAGCGCCGCTTTAATGGTGTTCTCTTCTAAGGTTTTTAAATCAAAACTAGATGCTTTATCTGATGAATGGCTGACATCTTGTTGTATATCAATATAACTTGATGAATCCTTAGGAGCAGGTAATGCTGGCTTGAGCTGACCAGGCAAGTTGGCAGAGCTAATAATTTCTCCGGAGCTCATGATGACGCCATGCTCTACGACGCTACGTAGTTCACGTACATTCCCTGGCCAAGGGTAAGACTCTAAAATAGCTAAACAGTCGGCATCCATTTGCTTAAGAGGCAAATTATTTTCTGCACAAATCTCATGTAAAAAGTGTTGAGCTAAAAGGGCCACGTCCCCAACTCTTTCACGTAGAGGAGGTAATTCAACTCGGATACTGTTGAGCCTAAAAAACAAATCTTCTCTAAAAGTTTTCTCCATCACTAGAGATTCAAGGTTTTTATTTGTAGCTGCAATCACGCGCACATCGAGCTTGATGGATTGATTAGAGCCTACCCGTTCTATAGTTTTTTCTGAGAGAGCTCTGAGTAATTTGACTTGGGTTGAGGCATCAATTTCACCGATTTCATCGAGAAATAAAGTACCATGATTTGCCTCTTCAAAGCGTCCAATTCTTTTGGAGATAGCACCAGTAAAAGCTCCTTTTTCATGCCCAAAGAGTTCGCTTTCGAGTAATTGAGGAGAAAGCGCCGCGCAATTAACAATCACAAAAGGCTGCTGGCTACGATCAGAAAGTTGATGAATGGTGTGCGCTACGCGTTCCTTACCTGTGCCAGTTTCACCAGTAATAAGTGTAGTGGCTTTGGTTGGCGCTAATTGCTTAAGTAATTCATAAACTTGAATCATTTTATCAGAATTACCTAACAGATGTTTGAAATCTTGTTTTTTGGCTACTTGAGCTTTGAGTTGCAGGTTTTCGACTTCAATTTTTTTCGATTTTGCAGCACGTTTGAGGCATAACTCCACTTCTTCTAAATTCAATGGTTTAGTGATAAAATGCCAGGCACCTTTTTTCATCGCTTCAACAGCTGTATCAACAGACCCGTACGCCGTCATCACGACAAAAGTGGGTTGCTGGGCTAAAGTTTGAGCAAACGTAATCAGCTCTAATCCTGAATCGTTGCCCCCAAGACGCAAATCCGTGAGCACGAGATCCATAGTTTGTGCTTTGAGCAAGTGTTGCGCTTCGTCAAGAGAAGCTGCTGTATAACAGTCAAAACTATCATCGAGAGCCATCAATAAGCCATCGCGGGTGGCAGCTTCATCGTCAACAATAAGCAAGGTTGGAAAATCGTACATAAGTGTTATTTGAGCAATAAGTTTCTCTCTAGGTGTTCATCAATTTACGAATAGCTTGGTCAGCTCTAGGTATACGACAGGTGACACGTGTGCCCTGATTAGGTTCACTTTCAATCTCGATTTCACCGTGATGCTCTCTAATGATTCTGCGCACAATGAGCATCCCTATACCAGATCCATCTTTTTTGTTAGTGGTATAAGGCTCAAATATGGCACCAACCATTTCAGGTGAAATACCGCTACCATTATCAGAAATAATGATAGAAACATGAATATCTTCTAAAATAATAGCCGCATTGATATGCCCATTGGTATTTACAGGAATGGCTTGATAGGCATTTTTTAATAGATTAAAAATCACCTGCTTAATCTGATTAGCATCCAAGGGAATAAGAGGCAAAACATCTGGGCAGCTCAGCTCAAAGTGAATATTTCTTGAGCTGAGCTCAGGCTCAATGAGAGCGTAGCTTTCTTCAATAATCTTTCGCAAATTTACTGGGGCCAAAACTGGTTTTTGTGGACGTGTAGCTTGTAAAAATTGTTGGAGGATATCATCTACACGACTAATTTCTCGAGTGGCGATATCTAAATGTTTGCTAAGATCATCTTGGGTTTCTTGGGGTAGCTTTTTGAGCTTTTTTTGCAAAAGTTGCAAATGAATACCTAGAGAGTTGAGAGGATTGCCAATTTCATGAGCCACTCCTGATGAGAGCAGGGATAAGTCTTCGAGCCTTTGTAAATCTTGGTTGGTTTGAGATTGTCTGATGGTTTGTGTGATATCTCTAAAGACAAGGACAAAACCAGAAGCAGCATCAACCTGATCTGTAAGGCTTAAATCAATAGAGCTCAGAAATAAATTAATACTTTTTGCCTCAGGGTAGTTGATATCAAAATCAAGAGTGAGACTTTTTTCCTTAGAATCAAATAAATCAAGCTTTATAGCTGGGGCGAGCTTGGCAATGGACTGCCCCAATAGCTGATTAGGCTCAATACCAAATAATACTTGTGTCGCGCGGTTGGCAAAAATAATGGTATGCTCCTCATCTAAAATAATAATACTTTCAACCAACGCTTCAAAAACTCCCTCAAAGAGCAAATTGTCTTTGGAGATTTTATGAATAATCGACTGAATCTGTTCAGGTTCAGCGCGATCAATGCGTTTGATAAGTTTATCTAAGAGAACTGATTTCATAGTTGAAATGCCATTAATCTGCCCTTACACTAGCAAAGTGAGCTCAGAAAAAGAAGTACAAACATCTAATGACAATTCCTGCGTACCTTTACAACTGGTATGGTCTACTTTTGTCAGCCAAGAGCAGGCTACACCTATTATAAAAAGCTTAGTGGAAGAACAGCTTATCGTCTGCGCTTGGTTGAGTCCCCAAGGAGGGTTATCCATCTATGAGTGGCAAGGTGAATTGTGTGAAGAAGCAGAAATAGCTGTAATTTTTAAAGTTTTACCCTCACAACATGGCGCTTTTGTTAGTCGGCTTCGTGAACTCCATCCCTATGAGGTTCCAGCTATTATTACGATTGATGCTGACAAGGTCTCGCCTGAGTACCTAAATTATGCTAATAAAGTTTAATAAAGAAACCTTGAATACCTTGCTTATGAAATTTTTCACTAGTTTATTATTTGCCACTTATAGTTTGTGTAGCTTTGTCGTGTCTTTAGACAAGGATAATACTTTTGCCAGAGTTGTGGAGCATTTAGATGGATCTAAAAGCATGTTTGAAAAAAGCAGTGATGGGCAGCTCGTTATTCAACGTAAATTCACTGCAGGTGGGTTGCTGGATCAAGTGATAGAATATAAGCTCAATTTAGACGAGCAACCTTTATCATGTAAAGTGCACGACCCTAAAGGCAATCTCATTTACCGTATTCGTTACGGCTATGACACAGCCACAGGTCAGCTCAAAGAAGAGCAAATCATCGATTACAAAAACCCTATTATTCACCCAAAAACAGGAGAAAATGTCCCTGCTTTTCGCTATAAGTATAGTTATGATGCTTTTGGTAAGGCTTTAGCTCCAGAAGTAATTGAATTTAATCCAGATGGAGTCAATCGTAGCTATCTCAAACGTTTCATTTGGGATTCAGACCCTTATGCTAAAGACACAAGTTCTTAATTTAGCTGTAATTTTTCATGCAACAACAAGGGCAGATTAGAGGTGAGTCTATCAGTTTTACCACTGGTCAACCATGGATCATGGGAGTGCTCAATGTGACTCCAGATTCTTTTTCTGATGGCAGTCATTATTATGAACTAGAATCTGCTGTCAAGCAGGCGCTTTTATTAGAGCAACAAGGGGCTCAAATTATTGATATAGGTGGAGAATCGACCAAGCCAGGGGCAGATTTAGTCAGTGAACAAGAAGAATTATCTCGAGTTATTCCTGTGATACAAGCTATTCGAAAACACACAGATACTTATATTTCTATAGATACGACCAAGGCTAGTGTCGCTAGAACAGCTATTGAAGCGGGTGCAGATATTATTAATGATATTTCAGGTCTAGAGCAAGACGAAGACATGTTACAAGTCGCGTTAGATTACCCGCAAACAGCGATAGTGGTGATGCACAGACAGGGCATATCCAAGCATATGCAGAAAAATCCTCACTACCATAATGTGGTCGGGCAAGTGGCCACTTATTTACAGTCACGTTACTTAGCACTGACCCAAGCAGGTATTCAAGAACAGCGATTATGTTTTGATCCTGGCATTGGTTTTGGCAAAACATTGGAGCATAACTTGGCGCTCATTAAGCATTTAGAGGAACTACGTGTAGGTGATTGTCCCTTACTTTTAGGGGTATCACGCAAATCGATGTTTGGTCATTGCTTAAGTGTAGATGCTACGCAGCCTGAGCGAGAAATGAGTCTGCATTTACGAGAAGCACCTACAGCTGCTTTGACGAGTTATGCGGCACAAGCAGGAGCTAATATCATTCGTGTGCATGATGTTCAGCTAAATCAAAAAGTGCTAATGGAGTTATAGTATCTCAGATGCAGTTAGATATCATAGCTATAAAATTGATTTGCCTCAGCATAAAATTTTGGTGTAATAGGCAAAACAATCTCTTTATGTATGCAATAACCTGCAATAAGTGATTTGGGTATAAAGCCTTGCTCAAAAAAAACATTCACATCATCTTCTAATTCTTTTTTACCTGCATCAACAGGCACAAGATTCCAATGGCTGCGCCCAAAAAAATCAGAGTTTTTTTGAATGGTAAATATGAGAGACTCGTCTTTATGTGTCAGGGTTACATGTGGTGATTTTAGATTTAATCCAACTATTTCTTTTTGCTCTGACTCCTCAATGAGCTCTTGATACATTTTCTGAATATCATCATTTTGAAGACCCTTTTTAATGCCATGCTTTTTACAAAAATTGAGTAAAGTTACTTTTGAAATTTGCAATTGCATATGGTGAGCCAACCATTGAATAATCTCTTCGTAGCTATAACGCTCCTTACGCAAACGGGCAATATCTTTGATGTTTTTTTCTAATTGATAAATTTTAGTTTTCATAAACTAAGTATAGAGTAAATAAATATTTTTTAAATAAAAAGTAAATATTTAGTTTAAAATATAGAAAAAAATTAATCGACCTGATCGAAGAGGTTCTCTTCTTCGATAATTGTCTTCTTGCCGCGTTTTTGTGCCGCAGATTTTTGCTGATGTACTTTGAGGGCTTGCCCATTTTCAAGCGCATTAAGCAGCTGTTTTGAACGTTTAATAATCTGCGGTGGAATGCCAGCCATGCGCGCCACTTCAATACCATAAGAACGATTGGCTGAACCTTCGATGACTTTGCGAAGAAAGATGATTTGGTTATTTTGTTCTTTGACAGTAACCTGCGCATTGAACACGCCTGGCAATTGATTAGAGAGCTGGGTCAATTCGTGATAATGAGTGGCAAATAAAGTGCGAGCATTGGTTTCATGACGTAGGTATTCAGCAACAGACCAAGCAATAGACAAGCCATCAAAAGTCGCTGTGCCACGCCCAATTTCATCAAGTAATACGAGGCTGCGCTCATCAGCGTGATGTGTGATAAGAGCAGTTTCACTCATCTCTACCATAAAGGTAGATTGACCTTGTGCCAGATTATCTGAAGCTCCAACTCGACAGAAAATTTTGTTCACCAACCCAATATGAGCTAAGCGAGCCGGTACGTAAGATCCCATCTGAGCCATAATAGTAATCAGGGCAATCTGCCTAATATAGGTAGATTTACCCGCCATGTTTGGTCCTGTGAGAAGCATTAAACGTTGAGCTTGCTCATCGAGTAAAATATCATTGGCAACAAAAGTTTCATCCTGCTTACTCAAGGCCACCTCAATCACAGGGTGGCGACCGTCTTCGATGTGGAGCTTAGTTGAGTTATCTAGGTTAGGGCAGCAGTAGCCGTAAGTTTGCGCTTGCTGGGCAAAACTCATCAGCACATCAATAGTGGCCAAGGTCTCTGCCGTGGCTTGTAAACTCACAGTCTCTTGCTTGACTTTGAGTCTAAGTTGCTCAAATAGCTCAATTTCTAATTGTTTGGCTCGTTCACTCGCACTGAGGATTTTATCTTCCATAGTTTTGAGCTCATCCGTGATAAAGCGCTCCACATTGGCGAGTGTTTGTTTGCGCACATAATGTTCAGGCACTTTGGCTAAATGGGTTTTTGTCACCTCGATAAAGTAGCCAAAGACATTATTAAATTTGATTTTTAGGGTTTCAATACCACTGCGTTCTTTTTCTTCGACCAGCCAGTTATTAAGCCATTGTTTACTTTCTTGTGAGATGAGATTAAGTTCATCAAGTTCAGCATGATAACCCTGAATAAACATACCTCCATCTTTAATCGTCGCAGGAGGCTCTTCAATAATAGCTCGACTTAATTCATGACAAAGAGAGGGTAGTTCATGAATTTTAATCAGTAAGCTATTTAGCAAACTGCTAGGCTTAAGTTGACATAGATGCTGTTTAAAAGCAGGAATAGCTGTGAGCGCTTGTTTTAGAACGACTAAATCGCGAGCATTGGCATTGCTAGAACCATCTTTACTTAGGCGGCTTAGGGTGCGCTCGATATCTTTGATTTTTGTTAAATCCTCTTTGAGGGTATCAATAAGCAGAGGCTGTTCCATGAGTGTGCCCACGAAGTTTTGTCTGGCTTGAATGGCTTCTAAATCGAGTAAAGGGTGCAGAATCCAATCACGCAGTTTGCGGGCACCCATAGGGGTCATAGTCTGATCTAAAGTGCGTAAAAGTGTATGTTGCTGGTCTTGTGAGCTAGAATGCACTAAATCTAAATTACGCTGTGAAGAGCCATCAATACTCAAAAAATCTTGAGGGGTTGAGGTATGTAAGGTGGTGACATGCTCAGTAGATTGACGTAGCTGATAATGCAAGTAATGGAGCAAAGCACCACCTGCAATAATGGCACCTTGCCAGTCTTGCGCGCCATAGCCTCTGAGGTTTTGCACCTTAAATTGCTCGCAGAGCATGCGGTATGTCTCTTTAGGTTCAAAAGCATAAGATTCATAGTAAATAGGTGTCGCTAAACTACGGTTACCATAACTATTAAAGTTGAATTGATTGAATTGCTTTGAACTTAAAACAAGTTCACTAGGTTGCAATCTGTAGAGCTCATCCTCAAGTAGTGATTGACTATTATACTCACTGAGATGGAAGCTGCCTGTACTATGATCGAGATAGGCCAGCCCGAATTGCTGTTTATTTTGATAAACGCAAGCCATGAAATTAGGGCTTTTGTCATCGAGTAAGGTAAATTGATCTAACGTGCCTGGAGAAATAAGCTGAGCAATCTTACGCTCCACAATTTTACCTGCCTGAGGGGCTGTCGTTTGTTCAGCTATAGCTACTCGTTTACCAGCTTTGACTAGTTTAGGTAGATAATTAGCTGCCGCATGATAAGGCACACCACACATCGGTGTTTCATGTCGCTTAGTCAGTGAAATACCAAGGATTTCTGCAGCTACTACTGCATCTTCAAAAAACAGCTCATAAAAATCACCAAGACGAAAAAAGAGCACTGTATTTTCAGGCAAGGTGGCACGCAATTCTAAGTATTGCTGCATCATCGGAGTGATTTTTGCAACAGCCGTTCCCTCCTCATGCTGTTTTTTTCTCTCTACAGGATCTGTGTCTTTTTCAGGCATGTTTAGCGAGCGAACTCTAGATAGATGTAAACGGTGTAAATGGCGAGTAGTAAATAACCTAACCATTTAGGCAATACGTGTTTTATAGAAATGATAATTAACAGCAGAACTAAGCCTATATTAAGAGCTAATGAGAGCAAGGAAATGCCTTGATTTTGAAGAGGAACGACGACTGCTGTGATACCTAAAACACTTAAGAGGTTAAAAATATTAGAACCGATTACATTGCCAAGGACAAAATTAAGTTTCTTTTTCTTAATAGCCATCAGGCACGCTGCCATTTCAGGTACAGAAGTACCAATAGCGACTACGCTTAATCCAATAATAGCATCACTCACATTAAAGCTAGTAGCGATACCTATAGCTCCTTTGACCAAAAGTTTGCCAGCAATAATAAGAGTCGCTAAACCAATAATAATGAATACACTGGATTTTAAAATAGTTCGTGGAGGGTGGCTGCTAATAATGTCATCCTCAATTTCAATCGCCTCGATGACTTCTAAGCTAGGGTGATGCTTTTCTGTGGTAAACAAAACCACCATATAAATAGCTAAAAGTAAGAGTAAGCCCCAACCTTCTAAACGAGTTAATTCATTACCTGTCATCAAAAACAGGATAAATAATGCCGTACTCAAAAGTAAAAACGTATAATCACGCTTCATTATCAGTTGACTTACAGGCAGCGCACTTACACATAGAGAAGCCCCAAGTACAAGGGCGATATTGCAAATATTAGAGCCCACAATATTACCTAGTGCTAAGCCTGCTGTTCCTGTTAATGCAGATTGCAAGCAAACGACTAATTCAGGAGCACTGGTGCCAAAGGCGAGGACAGTTAAGCCAATGACCAAATCAGAGATGCCGAGCCTTTTGGCTAATTCTGTGGCAGCATCAATCAGCCATTCTGCACCATAATATAACCCAGTAAGGCCAAGTAAAATCCAAAGAATATCAAGTGCTAGAGTCATAAAAGTAAAGTGAGCAATTAACCCAAAAGAGCTGAGTCGGTGCGCAGCTTGATAAATTCAGTTTGTAATTGTTGGGTGAATTTGCCAAGTGGTGTAGCTAACATGACATCATTGACTTGGGAGATACCCTGCACTTCGCGTAAAGTTGATGTAAGGAAGGCTTCTTCAATCTTGCCTTGTGTGAGTTCAGTTAGAGCTAAATTCTCTTGTCTGACTTCAATATTTAATGCGGTGCAAATATCTAAAACTAAATGACGAGTAATGCCGCCTAAACAACCGCTCTCAAGTGGAGGAGTAAAAAGCGTGCCATCTTTGATGACAAAAATATTACAGCCTGTGCCTTCGCATAAATCACCTTTGGTATTGGCAAAAATAGCTTCAGTGGCTTGAGCTGCTTTTGCCTCAAGTAGGGCTACGACATTTTCACCATAAGAAGTGGTTTTACAGCCTTTGAGCGCACCGGTTTCATTACGGGTAAATCCTACCGTAATGACTTTTGTAGATGGAGCACAAGCCGTAAGTTCACTCATAGCTAGAATGAGGTTAATTTCGTCATCACCACGAGCGCTACCTAGAGGAGAAATACCACCTGTGATAGTTATGCGAACACGTGCAGCGCCAGCCATGCTCGTGTCACCAGTAGGCTGGTAATGATTAGCGGTAAAAAGCTCTACTAAAGCAGTACGCAGTACTTTTGCAGATGGGCAATCTAAGTGTAAAATGCGAGCTGAGTTTTGCAAACGTTGATAATGCAAATCAAAAGCAAAAATTTGCCCATCGTAAGCAATCAGTGTTTCAAATACGCCATCACCCACTGTGACTCCGTGATCAAGTACAGATAATTGAGCGTTTTCTGTGCTAACTAGCTCACCATTGAGCCAAATTTTATTAAATTTAGAATTCATACTAAAGTGAAAGGGGGGAAATAGATGATAAATTCATTAAATATTTAACTTTCTATAGTTGCAAACTAATTATGTAAAACAGTGAAAAAAAGCCCCTAGCCATTACTGACTAGAGGCCTAACTAAGGAACTAAGCTTTGAATAAACTGAATTTACTGGCAAGATTCACACTCACCACCATTAAGCATCGCATCTAATGAGCAAGCCATGGCTGAATTGGGCTTAGGTAACTCATCTCTATTTCTTATAGGTTCAGGAGTCACTTCATTGGATGTGATAGTTTGTGGTTTTGCTTCTGGTACAGGGTTAACCTCAACATTAGTACCAGGTAATTTTGGCACACTAGGTGTAAAATCTGCTTTCTTTGCTGGCGCTGTCGCAACGGGTGTAGGCTCAGGTGCTGGAGCTGCGGCCACTGGTTCCGGCACAGGTTGAGCTACCGGTTCAGGGACAACAACTGGAGCAGGAGTTGGTTGGGTAACAGCTACAGGTTTAGGAGTAGCGACTGGGGCTTTTGCCGCGGCGGCTTCAGGAAGCGCTTTGGTTGAAGAGCGTTGTGATCCTGTTGATTTCTCAATATTAGAAGCTTGTAGCGTACGTAGATAGTAGGTGGTTTTAAGGCCTAAGTTCCAAGCGAGACGATACATCTTACTCAAGGTAGATAACTCAGGTTGAGCCAAGAATAGGTTGACGGATTGAGATTGATCAATCCATTTTTGACGGCGTGCCGCAGCTTCGATGAAGTACTTGTAATCAATAGAGAACACAGTCTTGTAACGATTTTTAATTTCTTGAGGGATTTGCTCAATATAATCGAGCTCACCATCGAAGTATTTTAAATCTTCACGCATGTCATGGTTCCAGAGATTGACTTCTTTGAGATCTCTTACAAGATGACGGTTGAGAACAATAAACTCACCACTAAGGTTAGATTTTACATAGAGATTCTTATAGTAAGGCTCTACGCAAGGAGTGGTGCCCATAATGTTAGAAATAGTCGCTGTTGGCGCAATAGCTAATACATTAGAGTTACGCATCCCTTGCTTGGCAATTTTGGCACGCAAGGCGTCCCAGTCCATTTTGAAACTATGAGGAACATCAATGGCTTGGCCACGCTCATTTTCAAGTAATTCTAAACTATCAAGAGGTAAGATACCACGTTGCCATTTAGAACCTTGGTAAGAAGAGTATTCACCACGCTCAGCAGCTAAATCTGAAGAAGCTTCATAGGCATAGTAAGCAATGGCTTCCATGTATTCATCATTGAATTCAATCGCTTCTTGGCTAGCAAAATCAACTTTTTTGTCAAGTAATGCAGCGTGCACACCCATGACCCCCATACCAATAGGACGGTGGCGTGTGTTTGAAGTGCGAGCTGCCTCAGTTGGGTAGAAATTAATGTCGATCACGTTATCCAAGGCGCGAATCGCAATTTTAATTGTCTCCTTAAGCTTAGCGTGATCGAGGCTACCATCTGCAAGTAGGTGGTTATCAAGAATCACAGAGCCGAGGTTACAAACAGCGGTTTCTTCATCTGAGGTGTTCAGAGTGATTTCTGTACAAAGGTTAGATGAGTGAATCACGCCAACATGGTCTTGTGGACTACGCACATTACAAGGGTCCTTAAAGGTAATCCATGGATGACCTGTTTCAAAGAGCATCACTAGCATACGCTTCCAAAGGTCGATGGCTGGCAGCTTACGGCCCCAGATTTTGCCTTCTTCAGCCATAGCTTCATACTCTTCATAACGCTTTTTAAAGGCGCTACCATATAAGTCATGTAGGTCTGATACATCATTTGATCTAAATAGAGTCCATGACTGTCTAGCTTCCATGCGTTGCATGAACAGGTCAGGAATCCAGTTAGCTGTATTCATGTCATGACAACGTCTGCGCTCATCACCTGTATTACGGCGAAGTTCGAGAAAATCATCAATATCATTATGCCAAGTTTCAAGATAAGCGCAACCTGCGCCCTTACGCTTACCACCTTGATTCACTGCTACGAGCTGGTCATTATGTAGTTTGAGGAAAGGAATAACCCCTTGACTATCCCCATTAGTGCCAGAAATATGTGAGCCGGTACCACGTACAGAAGTCCATGAACCACCTAAGCCACCTGCCCATTTTGAAAGGTAAGCATTTTCTGCAATACCACGTTGCATGATTGACTCAATTGAGTCGTCAACCTTATAGAGATAGCAACTAGAGAGCTGGGAGCGTAGAGTACCTGCATTGAATAAAGTTGGGGTAGATGAACAGAAGCGTCTTTCTTTATAAAGGCCGTAAAGATCGAGGGCAAATTGCTCTTTTTCACCTGGCTTTTCATCACGGAAAATACCCATAGCGACACGCATCCAGAAGAACTGAGGCACTTCGAGGCGGACATGCTTTGAGCCTGTTTTATCTACAATGAGGTAGCGGTCATAAAGGGTTTGTACACCGAGAAAGTCGAAATTTAAATCTGCCTCTGGGTCGAGGTGAGACTGCATTTTTTCAATGTCGTAACCGTCTAGCATGCTTGGGTGCAAACGCTCAATTTCAATACATCTTTCCAAATAAGGTTTAAATTGTTGTTGATGCGCAAGAATAAGGCCTGATAAACCTTGCTCTACTTTCCAATCAAGCACCTCTTCATAGATATAAGAGAGTAGAATGCGTCCAGAGAAGAAGGCAAAGTCGGCATCTTTCTCTAGTAGAGATTTTGCATTGAGAATGATAGTATTCTTAAGGTCTTTTTCAGAGATTTCATTGCCAACTGAGCGCAATAGTTCTTTCTCAATCTCACTATTTGTTAAACATAAATTGAGGTCTTTGGCGGCAAAAGCAATACGTTGGCGTAATTCACTGCCATCCCAGAAAGCGGTGTCGCCACTAGCCGAAGTGAGAACGACCATAGATTCCTGATCAGAGACATCATCTGATTCGGATTCAGTTTCTATAGAGGTGCTTTCTTTTTGGGCAAAGCGAATACGTGCACGTTCAGCACGGTAAAGAATATAAGATTCAGCTACCTTATAGTAGTTGAACTCCATGAGGGTTTCTTGCACTAAGTCCTGAACTTCTTCAATTTCTATAGTGGCTAAACCGAGTTCAGCTACTTTTTCAGTTACTACTTGGGCGATATGAGCCGCTTTGCCAGGTGCAGTTTTAGCAGAAAGAAACGCTTGTTTGATGGCTTTGGCGATTTTGGCTTCATTCCAAGGGACTACTTGACCATTACGGCGGATAATTTGTGTGTTGATTTCATCCTTGATAGCAGGTTTTTGGAAGGATTCTTGGAAAACTAAAGCCTTGGCGATATGATGCTTACCTTGAGCGATAAGTCCTGTTTCAATGAGCGTATAAATATCTTGTTCTGAAAGCTCGAGTTCACTGACTTCGCTTGCTTTTCTAGCTAGTACGTCGGTGACGCTTTGAGTTAAGCCTTGTACGAGCGTGACGTTGTCATCACTAAAAATGGTATTTTGAGCTGTCTCGTCTTTGGCTAAATGCCAATCAACAATAGCGCAACCAATAGTTTGGGCAATATCTTCACTGAGGAATGGTTGGATTTCATAACCACGATTAATGGTGATAGTTTGACTGATTTCTTTAGGTGTCGTGATACCTTGAGCCCAATTAAAACTCGGCTTGTCCGAGTTGGGGGTTAATACCATTTTTTTCAGCTTTAAATCTTCTTCAGGAGAGGCTATTTTTCTGTACATAATTATTATATTTATCTTTGTTTTTAAGGCATAAAGAAACCAGATATTGGTTCTTTTGCTAGGTTATAGATCGTCATCACTTGGCATGACGAGCGCACTTGATTTTTGGTATTCAGTCACGCGACCTTCAAAAAAGTTTTGTTCTTTTTTGATGTCGATCATTTCTGCCAACCAGGGGAACGGGTTTTCGATAGGTCCATTGAGCGGGTCTAAGCCGCAATTAACCAAACGTCTATCTGCAATATGATCAATATATTGATCAAACTCTTGCAGAGAAAGTCCTACAGATGCTTTAGGCAAGCAATCGGCGATGAAGAGCTTCTCTAATCTTACGCCTTCTGCCATTGTGGCACGCAAGTCTTCTTGGAATTCAGGAGTCCAGATTTCTGGATTTTCTTCAATAAGAGAAAGGAAAAGGGACTTGAACAAATCAATGTGATTTGATTCATCACGGAGAGTGTAGCGGAACATCTGGCCGATACCTGGAAATTTATTTTGACGGTATAGAGAAAGAATCATGCCAAATAAACCATAAAACTGAGTGCCCTCCATGACTTGACCAAAGAGGAACATATTTTTAGCCAAAGCTTGCTTGTTTTCAAGCTTAGTCATGTCCATGTCACGTCTAAGTGAGCGTGAATTATTAACTACAAAATTATTTTTTTCTTGGATAGTAGGAATGTCTTCAAACATGGCTTCACACTCATGTGGGTTGAGCCCAAGTGATGAAATCATGTATACGAGAGAGTCGGCATGGATATTTTCTTCGTGAGCATGACGACCAAGCACCATTTTCAGCTCAGGAGCGGTGATGAGCTCACGTGTTACATGTAATACGTTGTCACCAACGATACCTTCAGCAGCTGAGAAATAACCAATACCCATTTTGATAATCCAGCGCTCAGAATCAGAAATTTCATCACTACGCCATTGCTCAACATCTTTTTGCATAGCGACATCCTCTGGTTCCCAGTGATTGGACTTCATATTTTTGTACAACTCATAAGCCCACTGGTATTTAAGAGGTAAAATATTGAAAAACATTGTATCTTTACCGTTAATAACGCTCTTTGCTTCAAAGGCTGCTTGCGCCTTATCTTCATCAAGGGTAAATGTACGGTTTCCAAGGGTGATTTCAATAGTGCTCATATTTTTATAAAGTAGGGTGTGTAAAAGTCTAAAAAAGACAAAAAAAGTCGGAATTTTCGATAAGAAAACTAACGAGACACATAATACCTATTTTCGACGCATTGACAACGCTTATTTACAGCATGTAGTCTCCTTATTTTTTAAGTAATACTACATGTGGTATTTTTCATATGTAGTAAAAAAATGAAATAACGTTATTTCAAGCGTTTCACGTTGGTAAAATGAAAATTCTAGTAGGCAAAAAAATATTTTTTTATACGGTTGGGGAATACGGAGTTTTTTTGTCCTAAAATAGTCAATAAAACCGCTAGCCTTTATAGTGGCTTAATTAGCTGTTATTCCCACCTCAATAAGACGAATTATTGAGGGGCTGGACTTTAAACAGCCCCTAAGCTCTGTGGCTTAGGTTTTTTCGCATAACAAATAAGCATTACTTAATACCTAGCTTTTCTTGAAAGGGTTTGAATGATCGTTCACGACCGAGGAAGTTTGTGATGGACTCGTTAATGTCAATAGTATCACCTACTTCAAAAATAGTTTTGCGCAATTTCATGCCTAGTTCTGGGTTGATGTAATCAGTTTTGGCAAACTCTGAAGCCATGTCAGCAGCAATCACATCAGACCATGCGTAGCCGTAGTAACTGGCATCATAACCCATGAGATGACCAAAACCACAGATAAAGGAGCTGTTTTCTGGTTGCTTGAGATTGTAATTATCAAACAAAATCTGGTTGGTGAGTTCGGTGAGTTCTTGCCCGTTTTCATAAGTGTAGCCCTTTTGATGTAGGGTAAAGTCAACACGTGCATAACCCACTTGGCGGGCATATTGAGTACCCATAAAGGCTTGTTCAGACGCCTTGAGGCTGATGAGGTATTCTTCGGGAATACTTTCTCCTGTTTGCCAGTGTTTAGCAAACCTATCAAGAACTGCTTTTTCTTTGACCCAGTATTCTAGGACCTGTGAGGGAGCTTCGACAAAGTCTCTAGGAACGCTAGTACCAGAGAATCTTCCATAAGGAGCTTGAGTGAGCACACTATGTAAAACGTGACCAAATTCATGGAATAGGGTTTCAACTTCTCCAATTGAGAGCAGTGAGGGCTGATCTCCTAGTGGAGGTGAGAAGTTACAAATAAGAGCCACAGTGGGGCGTTGTTGCTGACCTGCATAATTCACTCGAGCATCAATAATACCAAATTGAGCAAAGTGGTTGTACTTGCCTTCACGTGGGTAGAGGTCGAGGTAAAACAAGCCGAGAGTTTGCTGACTCTGTGCGTCTGAGATGGTGTGGAGCGTCACTCCTTCACTCCAAGGATTAGGGTTCTCAATTTGCTCAATTTTAATGCCAAAGAGCAGTTCGTAGAGTTCAAACATGCCTTGTAATGAAGCATCCATGGAAAAATAGTTTTTCAGAATCTGAGAGTCAAACTGGTAATGCTCTTTTAAATAGAGTTGTTTGTAATAACTCACATCCCAAAGTGCAAAAGGTTGACTGCTGTTTTTTGCTTTAAGGTCGATGAGGAGCTGCTGCTCTTGTTTAAGTTTTGGTTGAACAGCTACGGCTAAATCATCAAGAAAGCTAAGTACTGTTTCTGGGGTTTTAGCCATGCGGTCAGCGACTTTGTAGGCGGCCCATGTTTCGTAACCTAAAATAGAAGCAAAAGCCTGGCGCTTTTGTAATATAGTGAACAGGAGTTCTTCATTTTTATCTTTGGCGAGTGATGAGCGTGCTGTAGAAAATTGTTTGCGCAAGGATTCATCTTGAGCATAAGTGATGACTTGGCGGTAGTGAGGGTTTTGGTTGGCATACAGGGTTACTTGCTCTTTGTTAGTTTCTTCGTTGAAAGTTTTAGGCAATGAGTCTAAAAAGTCCTGAGGAATGCCAGTAAGTTGTTTGATGTCCACTGTGATAGGCAGCTGCGTCTCACGGATGTTCTTTCTAAATAAGCTGGTGAGTTCACTGAGCTCTTGTTGCAGGGTTTGGAGTTGCTGTTGTTTATCTTTGGGTAGGTGTAAACCAATGCGTTTGTAGTCATTGAGAATATCATCAGCTAAACGTTGTTTGAGAGGAGGTAGAGGCTCATCAAGTTGATCAAGATAAGCTTTGGTTTTTAAATAAATATCCTCACGATAAGCTTCAGCTAAAAGAAATTGCTCAAATTCAAGTGAGGTTTTATCAGCTTGTTCGCGTAGGTTGGCTTGAGGAAAGGCATTTTCCACAATGCCAAGCACACCAAATAAATCCCCAGCTTGGCTACCTAAATCCTCAAGCATTAAAATAGTGTTTTTAAAAGTTAGACTCTCATTATCTAGCGCTAACCAAGTACCTATACGTTCGTGATAATAAGCTAAAAAGTCACTGTAACGTTGCTTAATTTCTGCCTCTGATTGAGGGAATTGAGGCTGAGTGAGAATTATCTCATTAGTTTTGGCTAATAGCGAAAGGTTGAAAAAACCAATGAAGAAGATAAAGAAGAGAGATTGTTTCATGCTGATTATGTGGTTCAATTGATTTAGGATAGCGCTTTAAGAAAACCACTTTCCAGAGTGAGAGTTTCTTGTGCATTTGTTTTAAGATGGTTTTCTAGTTCTTCAAAATGGTTGTAACGTTTGAGTAGCGATTCGAGGGTGATATCTGCTAAATCGTCACGGTAGTCTTGATGTGTTTGTAAAGGGTTTTGGTTGGTAAGTGTTTGGGCTTCCTCGTCGATGATTTGGTAGCTAGATGGGCTTTGTCCTGCTTGCTGTAAAATAAGTTCACCCAACCAGTATTGGCAGAGCTGAATCAGTTGAGTGCGTTCTTCTAAATAAAGAGCTTCGATGAGAGCCTCTAGTTTGGTTTCTTCATCTTTAACCCATGTTTTATAAGTGGCATCACTGTAATCTTTGGTATCTGATTTAAATTGGGCTTCTTGCTCTTTGGTAATTAAGGCTTTGCGCTCTGCAAGTAAATTTTGGAAATATCGTTGCGCTATGATGGCTTGGACTTCATCGCTAAAGTCAGTTTTGAGCGTCATTTCGAGGGCAGGAATGAGCTCTAGTTGCCAATCATGGATTTGTGGTTGACCTTGATCACTAATGGGAAGAACGAGGCAACGCGAACGAGTGGTAGGTAGGAGCTGATGTAATTCAGAGCTAAGCAAAATTAAGTAACAGCCTTGCGGGGGTTCCTCTAAAGTTTTTAGAAAGGCATTTTGAGCCTCTACAGTCATTCTGTCAGCATCTTTGATGATGGCGACTTTGGCTTGGTGTTGAGCGCTTTTTTGTGAGAAGAACTGTTCTAATTCTCGAATAGAATCGATTTTGATTTTGCGAGACTTAGAAGCAGGTGTAACAACTCGTACAAACTCACTGCTTTGAACGATGCCGAGCTCTTCTGTTGTAACTGCTGAGGTCGTAGCCGCTTCTGGTTCTTCTGCGAGACTTAAATCAATGGGTTCATCCCAACCAAGATCATCAAGTAAGCCGCCTCCCGCAAGTGCCTCCTGCGCTGAATCAATCATATAATCACATAGCTGAGATGCTAGAGTCTCCTGTGCAGACTTAGACTGACTCGTGATAAGTAAGGCGTGTGGTAAACGCTGCTTATCATAAGCATCACTGAGTTTTGAGAGGAGGAAGGAAGCTTGATGACTCATAAAAAAAGTTCACACTAAAAAGTTAATACGTTGGATCGTACATAATACTCTTAATATACTCTGTAAGGTTAGCTGGTCTTTCGAGTTGAGCAATACCTAATTCGTAGGCTTTTTCTGCAACTGCTGTAGCAATCGCCAAAGACATCGAGCGAATTTCCTCAAGAGGGGGATAAATAGAGCCATGTTCCAAGTCCTGCTCATCAACTTGATAGGCCAAAGCTCTTGCTGCCGTGAAAAAAAGCTCGTCAGGAATCGTGCGAGCCTGACAAGCTAAGGCTCCTAAGCCAATACCAGGGAAGACATAGGCATTGTTGCCTTGTCTAGGGTGGAATACTCGCACATTTTTAGCGTTACTGCCGCCATTGTCGAGCTGTCGTGGTGCTCGAGTAGCGTCATCTACACTGTGCTCCACGTTCTCTCCAATAGCGTCAGTACCATCTAAAACTGAGCGAGTATGGGTTAGAGAAACATTTTTAGCGTTACTGCCGTCATTGTCGAGCTGTCGTGGTGCTCGAGTAGTATTGTTTTCTTCATGATATTCAACAGGGTCAAATGGGCTTCCACTGGCAAATATAGCTCGACCATGGCTCCATTGGTAGGCTTCTGCTGCTGTGCATTCGGCTTTGGAAGTAGGATTAGACAGGGCAAAAATAATAGGGCGCTCATTGACAGTACTCATAGCTTCGACAATACTTTGAGTAAAGCTACCTGGTGCACCAGTAGCGCCAATAATAGCATGTGGTTGGTGAGTGGCGATGGCTTCTTCAATACTCATGTTTTCGATATCATGAGCAAAAGGTAGGTTAAAATCTTGTAAGCCAGGGTTTTGTGGGTTGATGAGCCCTTCTTTATTAAAGAACCAGAAGCGTTGGCGAGCTTCGCTGAGGCTGATCCCTTCTGCTTGGAGAGCTGAGACAATGATATTAGCCATGCCAGTTGAGGCAGAGCCGGCACCTAAGAATAAAATTTTCAAATCAGCAAAATCAACTCCTGAAATACGATGCGCGGCGTAGAGTCCAGCAAGAGCCACTGAGCCTGTACCTTGGATATCATCATTGAAGCATAAGATATTATTTTGGTATTTTTTGAGGAGTTTGAATGCCTTGGGAGCTAAAAAGTCTTCGAACTGAATCAGCGCTTTGGGGAACTTGTCTTGAACGGCCTGAATAAATTCATCCATCAGCTCAAAATAAGCTTCATCGTCAATGCGAGGGTGAGGGTAACCTAGATAGAGAGGGTCGTGACGCAGCTCTTCATTATTAGTACCAATATCAAACATGACAGGTAAACAGTGCCTAGGGTCAATGCCTGCACAAGCCGAGTATAGTGCGAGTTTGCCAATAGGTATACCCATGCCATTGGCTCCTAAATCGCCTAGGCCTAAAATGCGTTGTCCATCGGTAATCACAATAGTGCGAATGTCGTCTTCTTTCCAGTTATCGAGCATGGAGTGTATATGGCCTTTGTCATTAGGGTTGATATAAAACCCTTTGGCTTGGCGGAAATTTTGCGAGAACTCCTTGCATGCTTGGCCTACGGTAGGGGTATAAATCAAGGGCATAATCTCTTGAATATGCTCAATGATTAGCTGGTAATAGAGCCTCTCATTGCGGTCTTCTAGTTGAGAGAGGAATATGTAACGCTCTATATCTGAGTTTTTGCGTTCGAGATTATTAAGCACACGTTTAATTTGCAATTGTTGTGTGCTAGTCGCAAATGGGAGTAAGCCTCTTAAGCCTAATTTTTCCCGCTCTTCATGACTAAATGCCAATGACTTATTGAGTGCAGGATCATGGAGAATCTCGAAATTACTTTTGTGCGACATATGCGACCTAAGGTAGGATAAATGAGTGCAGATATAAAGCAAAATTAATGAGATTTACACAGAGGAGCATTGACATTTAGGGGTTCACGTTTCATTTTTTGCGCTTACAACTATGAAAAAGTTTTTTAATGATTTTACCTGTGGGGTCAAAAATGATGTTTTAGCTGGAATTACGGTGTCATTAGCGATGATTCCAGAAGTTGTTGCTTTTGCTTTTGTGGCACATATTAATCCTTTGATGGCTTTATCTGGAGCTTTTATGGTGGGTTTAATTACTGCTATTTTTGGTGGTAGACCTGGTTTGATCTCAGGAGCAGCTGGAGCTGTGGCTGTGGTTTTTGCTCATATGATTTTGAGTGATCATGTGCAGGAAGTGGCGATAGATATGCCCGATCACATCAAAAACAATATAGGTATTTTCTTTTTAATGGCAACAGTGATGCTCATGGGGCTCATTCAAGTCGTAGCTGGAGTCTTTAAGTTAGGTCGATTTGTGCGCTTGATTCCGCATTCAGTGATGATGGGTTTTGTTAATGGTTTATCTATTGTGATTTTTTGGGCTCAGGTCAAAATGTTCACCAACAAAGAAACTTATGTGGATGAAGGTGGTGTAACTCATTACAAAAGTGTATGGATGAAATTAGACAGCCCAGAGCTCTGGTGGATGCTGGCGCTCGTATTATTGACCATGGGATTATGTTGGGGACTTCCTAAGTTGAGCAAAAAAATACCAGCAGCATTGACTGCAATACTTATCACCACAGGTGTAGCTATTATCTTTAAAATGGATGTAAGTACAGTTGGTTCTTATATTATAGATGGTGGTGGCACAGGTCTTAAGGGTGAATTGCCTAGTATCAATCAAGACTTTTGGCAATACTTACCATTTAATATGGATACATTGATGTTTATTCTACCCTTTGCTTTCTTAGCTGCTTCAGTGGGGCTGATTGAATCATTAATGACGATGAATTTAGTTGATGAACTTACCGAAACTAGAGGTAAAGCAAGTCGTGAGTGTGTGGCTCAAGGTGCAGGTAATATTGTAAGTGGTCTCTTTGGAGGTACAGGCGGTTGTGGTATGATTGGTCAAACCGTGATTAATATCAAAGCAGGTGGTCGAGGACGACTCTCTGGTATTATTATGGCGGTTACGTTACTTGTCTTCATTTTATTTGCAGATAAGTATATCGAGCAAGTCCCGATTGCAGCTCTTATAGGTGTGATGTTTATGATGGTGATAGAAACGTTTGCTTGGTCAAGTTTTAGAATTCTACGCAAAATACCTAAGGCAGATGCTGTTGTGCTTATTACCGTGTCTGTAGTTACGGTAATCTTTGATTTAGCGATTGCTGTATTCGTGGGTGTGATTATTTCTGCGCTCGCTTTTGCTTGGAAAAATGCCACCATGATTCGAGCTCGTATCCGCTTCAAAGAAGACGGAACTAAAGTTTATGATATTTGGGGGCCTTTGTTCTTTGGTGCTATTCAAACATTTAACACACGTTTTGAAGTCAAAACCGATCCTGCTAAAGTTGAAATTGATTTTATGGAATCCAAGGTTTGTGATTACTCAGGTGTTGAAGCGATTAAAATTTTAGCCCAAAAATATCGTGATGAAGGCAAGCAAGTGATTCTAAAGCATCTCAGTCCCGAATGTCAGCTGATTTTACTTAAAGCAGACCCTAGCTTAGACGGCTTTATCGCGACATCTATTGACGATCCTCGTTACTATATCATGAATAGCCAAGAGTTAGACATAGATGAGATTAGTGACGAAAAAGTTAAAGCTAAAGTCAAAGAAGAGCAGGATGCCACATCTACAGAAATTATTTAATAATAAATCTTTGACAACTTGAATTAGATTCGTTATATCAAGCGCCTCTTTGATTGTAGACACCAGGGTCTACAATACTTGGAATGCCAGCGTGGCGGAATTGGTAGACGCACCGGATTCAAAATCCGGCGAGCCTTGCTTGTGAGGGTTCGAGTCCCTCCGCTGGTACCATGAAAAGTTTTTAGGAGAGATGGCAGAGCCTGGTTTAATGCACCGGTCTTGAAAACCGGCGTGGGGCAACTCACCGTGGGTTCGAATCCCACTCTCTCCGCCACTTTAAAACCTGCACCATTTGGTGCAGGTTTTTTTATGGTGGCGAACCGAGTGGATTTCGACGATGAGCTTTGCTCATAATCGACTGCAGCTAAGCACATTAGTGTTGATAAATAAAATATGGCGACAGCCATAGTCACTTGCAGAGGGTCATTGCGCAGCAATGAGCATAATCCCACTCGGGCTTTACCTGACGATTGACTAGCTCAAAATAAAAATACTCAAATCACTGTTAAATTGGGGGCAGTTCTTTTACCTTTCATAACTAAACAGAATTCCCGCCTATACCTAAACTCACGAAAGAAAAACAAGTATTAGTCAACGCAGAATGGCTTGCACAAAAACTACACATGGGACATAGTAGTGAAGTAAGTAATGCTAAGAGATGGGTGATGAGCAATAAAGAAGGACAAGAATTAATTAAGAAGTTAAATGAAAATTCAAATAATCAATGAAAGAATCAAAAATCAAAGGACCGACCCCCAAGACTGCGCCTCAGAGTTACTATTATACGAGAGATCATCTCGGCTCAATTCGTGAGGTAGTGGCGAGTAATGGTCTTAATGTAGAAGCACGCTATGATTATAGTCCTTATGGGATTAGGACTACACTTATCGAGAATATCAGCTCAGATTTAGGTTATACAGGACACTTTAGCCAAGACGTAGCAGGAGAGGAACTCGTCCTTGCTAAGTACCGAGCTTATGACCCCACTATGGGTAGATGGCTATCTGCTGACCCCATCGCAGAACAAGGCGGTTTGAATTTATATGCTTATGTTTTGGGTAACCCGATTAATGCGACAGATCCTGATGGGCTTAGAGAATATCAAACGACGGGTATTGGAGCTGCTCATGCTGCTGGTGTGTCGGCATTACATAAATCTAATAAAGCAGTAAGAGATAGCGTTAATAGAGGAGAAAGAGACGGAGGCAGAGCTTTAGAAAGAGGTGGTAGAATTTGTAAAAAAACTTGTGATGGCAAAACTAGCTATTATACAACTGAAACTTTAGGCTCTCAAGGTGGAGTGGCTGTATGGAGCGCACCGAAATGTGATTCAGGAGACGAGCAAGTAGGTTGGTGGCATATACATGGAGGTTTATACAATAAAAGTAGTGATAGTTTTGGTAATGAATCTGGTTTCTCTGATGCAGATAAAAATTTTGCAGATGGAGTTACAAAAAATGGCAAAAATTATCCTCATTTAATGAACCCTAATAGATTGCCATTATCTTTAACTTCTCAAACATCATCTGGAATTAAAACTATAGTTAGAAAAGGAGGTAAAACAATTAAGTAATTATGTCTAAGTTATTTTTTATATTAGTGTGCTTGAGTTTAATCAAAGCAGAGGAATTTATTGAACAATTTAATGCTAATAATTTATATGAATTTGCTTTTAATGAAGACTTAGCATTAAAAACAATTAAAAATCAAATAATACCTAATATAAAAAACTCTTCTGAATTAGTCTTATTAGCTTATATCTTTCAGCGTTATCCCGAGGAAGGTTATTTTGTGGCTTTAGTCGCTAATTATAATAGAAATACAGATCCGTTTAATAATGATATTGAGCTGTTAAATGACTATTTTGTTTATAGAGGGCAAACATCTAAACTTAAATTAGAAACAGAAATTGCATCAGTTGCAGAAATAAATAAAAAAATAAAAAGAATAAAAAAACTTTTTTGTAATAATATGAATAATAATATAAGCGATGATGAGTTGAAAGTAGAGTTATCTTTTTCTAAAACATCTTATTTATTTATAAAAAGTTCAGATTCAAATTTTTTTCATGGTGGAATAGTTCGCGACTTTAAAAAAGATAGTGAAATCATAAAAATAATAGATGAGATATATAAATTGAAATAAGTAAACGAGCCAATCAAGTTCATCTAAAAACCCCTAACACTTAATCCCTTTAAACTTATGCATTTGCTTGCAAGCAGACAAAATCATAAGTTCCATCTTGGGGGTCGGTCCTTTGATTTTTGATTTGACAGATTATTTTGTGTTTGATTATGCTCTTCTTGGGGGTCGGTCCTTTGAT
>DGJT01000017.1 GCA_002387565.1 Akkermansiaceae bacterium UBA4589
AGTCTATGGTGGAACGGAGTCTTACCCTGCATCTTATAATACTACGGTGATATCATTAAGGGAAATGATGCTAGAGATAGATAAGTTACACAATAAGCTATGATTGATTTAATAGAGGCGGTTTTTGGGGTGGTGGCTCTGGTGATGGTGGGGGTAGCTCTGGCATGGCGTGGCTTGATTGCGGCTGAGCATCAAAAGGCTTTGATGAGCTGCGTGTTGCAGGTGTTCTTGCCCTGTTTGATTGTGGTGTCACTGTTACGCAGTGAATTGTTGGATAAATCACCGCAGGTGGTGTGGTCTGCATTGGGAGCTGGTGCTGGTATATGTGCTTTGAGCTTGTCCTTGGTTTGGTTGCTGTCACGCTGCTCTTGGGCAGAGAGGCTTGGCTTGAATGTTGAATCTAAGAAGCGGACATTTACTCTAGTAGTGTCTGTTCAGAATTATGGTTATATGGTGATTCCGCTGATTAAGGCGATTGCCCCTGATAATGCGGATCTATTAGCTATTTTGTTTTTGCATAATGTAGGTTTAGAATTGGTGATGTGGACGCTGGGGATGAAAATTCTGGGGGCTGACTCTATGCCTGCTAAGAAATTGTTCACCCAAGGGCCTGTAATAGCTATTGTATTGGGTTTAGGGTTGTTATTCACTGGAGCCAAGGCGTGGTTGCCTGATTTGTTATGGAAAACAGGTACGGCTCTAGGTCATTGTGCGGTGCCATTGGCGTTGATGCTTATTGGTGCTGCGTTTTATGAGTTTCGCACAGGTGTGATAGCTGGGCTGAAAAAGAAGTGGCGCTTGGTGAGTTTAGGTGTTTTGTTTAGATTATTAATCCTACCACTTGCTATTGTAGCTGTGGCTTATTATTTGCCACTTATCCAAGAATTAAAAACAATTCTCTATGTGCAAGCGTGTATGCCTTGTGCTTTAACTCCGATTTTATTAGCGAAACATTACCGTGGTGACGCTCAATTAGCAATTGAGATAGTGCTTGCGACCTCAGCGTTAGCTATTATCACGATTCCTTTTATTTTAACCATAATTCTCTAATGATAACTACCCAACAAGCTATACAACAGCGCAGAACACTCAAGGTCATGGCTGACCCAGATAAGCCGATAGCAGTTTGCAAAGACCAAGAAGTAGAGTTTCGACCTGTGCTTGACGAGTTAATAGCGCTAGCTGCGCAAGCGCCATTTCATTACACTTGCCATCGTAGTCATCAATCAGGAGAGCTTAGTGGCGGTCTGCCCTGGCGTTTTTATATTTTAGAGGCGAGTGACTGCCGTGAATTATTAGTCCATCTGCAGGCTCAAGGCATAGATGGAGGTAAAATCATGGGTATGTTAGCAGCAGCTAAAGCGCTGATTCAAGTGACTTGGTTGCCAGAGCCTATGTATGAGGATATGAATCAAGCAAACGCACTCTATGAGCCAAGCTTAAAGAATATGGAGCATATCGCAGCCGCTTCTGCCGCTATTCAAAACTTGTTACTAGGAGCGACGGCTCATGATTTAGAAAATTACTGGTCAAGTGGAGGCGTGCTCAGAGAACAACCTACTTATGATTATCTAAATATACCTGAGCAAGAACTGTTATTGGGGGCGATTTTCTTATTTGACAAGCAAGACACCAAAAACCATGAAGTCACGCTTAAGGGTGGAGGGCTCGCAGAACAACGGGGAGAGATGTCTAGCTGGGCGACTTATATCAAAAAGCCTTAGTAATTAAAGTTTAGATTAGCTTTTTGAATGAGCTTTTTTAGCAGCTTTTTTAGCGCGTTTTCTTGCACTATTTTTTTCTTTTACAAAAGCTTTGTATTTATCTTTTTTAGATTTTTCATCTGTGTATTTTTCTGCGCGAGCACGGTTTTTAAATAACTCTCCACAATAAGGGCAGGTGTAAAAGCCGCGAATGAGCACCCCAAAAATAACAGGCCAAACATAACTCCATAACCATTTCTTGGCATTTTTATGTTTGTTGCAATGCTTTTTCTTGCTGATGGGGCTAACGCGGCATAGTCCACATACGCATTTCTCTTGAGAAGCTACAAAGATAATAGATAATAAGCTCCAAGCCATGAAGCAGCCTATGAGTGTCAGTTTAAGTAATCTAAAATCCTTATTAATAAGAAAAAACAAACCGTAGCCAAGAGCAACCAAAACCAGCAACTCTTTAACAATAAAAATAAAAGAGAGAAACTTAAGAAAGAAAGCTTTTCTTGTGGTAGACTGATGGCGGAGGTGTTTCATAAAGAAAGCTTAAAAAGATGATGAAGTAACGATTTCTGCTGTCACTCTTATTATTTTGGTTGATTTTTGTAAAGAATTAAGATTTTATCCTGTATGGAACAGTTTCAAGCAGCTTTATCTTTCGATGATGTTTTACTTGTGCCTCAAAAAAGTGAGGTGCTCCCTAATGATGCTAATATTCATAGCCAACTAGGTTCAACTATCAAACTTAATATACCGATTGTGTCTGCAGCTATGGATACCGTCTCTGAGGCGAATCTAGCTATTGCGCTAGCTCGCCAAGGTGGCTTAGGCGTGATTCATCGTAACATGACGATTGAGGAGCAGGCTAATATGGTCAAAAAAGTCAAGCGTTCAGAAAACGCAGTGATTGAGCAACCTTTTACCGTCAAGCCTGATATTACAGTCTATCAACTTATAGAAGTGATGCAGGAGCATGGTGTAGCAGGGTTTCCTGTAGTGGATGATAATCATTATTTACTAGGTATCGTGACCAGTCGTGATATCCGTTATTTAGATAATAAATCATTACAGGTAAAATCTGTCATGACACCTATAGATAGGTTAGTCACAGCTAAAAAAGGCTCTACTGTAGAAGCGGCACGTGAAATACTCTATAAACACCGCATCGAAAAATTACCACTTATTGATGAGAGCGGCCGATTAGCAGGGTTAATTACAGGTGCTGATATTGAAAAAACTCGCACTTTCCTAGATGCAGCCAAAGATTCTCAAGGTCATTTGCTCTGCGGTTCAGCTGTAGGAGTTGGCGAAGATTATTTAGACAGAGCGCAAGCCTTGGTAGAATCAGGTGCGGATGCCTTGTTTATTGATGCTGCAACAGGACATACTAAACGTGTTATGGACGTCGTAACGCACCTTGCCCAAGATTTTGATTTGCCGATTGTCGCTGGTAACGTTGTCACTGCTCAAGGAGCCAAAGATTTAAAAGAATCAGGCGCAAGCGTGGTGAAAGTAGGTGTAGGACCAGGTTCTATTTGTACAACACGCATCATTTCAGGTGCTGGCATGCCTCAGTTGACAGCGATTCTTAATGTAGTGGAGTATGCTAAGTCTAATGGCTTAGGTGTTATTGCAGATGGAGGTATTCGTTATTCAGGAGATGCGGTTAAGGCTCTTGCAGCAGGTGCTGACCTAGTGATGCTTGGTAGTATGCTAGCAGGTACCGCTGAAAGCCCAGGTGAAATCATCTACAACCAAGGTCGTCGTTATAAGAGTTATCGAGGCATGGGATCGCTAGGAGCTATGGCAAAAGGCTCCAAAGATAGATATGGGCAAAATAGCTCAGGTAAGTTAGTTGCTGAGGGTGTAGAAGGTCGTGTTGCCTACAAAGGCCCGCTTGAAAATGTTATTTTTCAAATGATAGGTGGTATTCGCTCAGGTATGGGTTATACAGGTGCTGCAACTCTTGCTGATTTACGTGAAAAAGCCCAATTCGTCACCTTAACACCAGGTGGACTTAAAGAGAGTCATGTGCATGATATTGTCATGACTAGTGAGCCAGGTAATTACCAAGCGTTATCGTAATACAGCATAAAACTGTAGCTTCCCCTTTTTTATTTATTCTATGATGAATCACCAAATATCTCCCGTGGAGAATGAAGTCTCTGTAATTGACTTTGGCTCCCAATACACACAGCTGATTGTCAGACGTGTGCGTGAATTAGGTTTTTTAGCCCATTTATATCAACCAGAAGAGCTTCCCTTACTCAACAAGCCTGGTGCTATTATTTTATCAGGTGGACCTAAGAGTACCCATGATGAAGACGCTATCGATATTGATTTTGCAGCATTGCAAGGTTACGGAGTTCCAGTGCTAGGCGTTTGTTATGGGATGCAATTGCTCAACCTAAAGTTTGGTGGTAGCGTGAGCCGTTCAGAGCATCGTGAGTATGGGCCAGCACAATTAGTGCCGAAAGGTGATAGTCCGCTGTACCAAGGAGTGAAAGATTCACAAGTATGGATGAGCCATTCAGACACGGTAGAGAATTTATCAGAAACCACTCAAGTCATCGCAACTAACAAAGATGGGATACCAGTATCACTAAGTTGGGGTCATGATTTTTATGGGATTCAATTTCATCCAGAGGTGACACACTCACATCAAGGAACACTGATTCTTAAGAATTTTCTTAATTTAGCCCCAGAGCTTAAGCCATTTAAAATTAACGATTTCAAAGAAGAATTACTCGAAAAAATCCGCAAAGATGTCGGAGGTCGTGAGGTGGTCTGTGGCGTGAGTGGTGGAGTGGACAGTACCGTATTAGCTGTTTTGCTCAAAGAAGCAGGTGTAAATATGCGTGCTATTTTTGTCGATCACGGTTTATTGCGTAAAAATGAGTCAGCAGAGGTTCAGAGCTATTTTAAGAAAATAGGCATTAATTTGCAGGTGCTAGAGGTGTCAGAGCTCTTTTTAGGTAAATTAGCAGGGGTTTCTGACCCAGAGGTTAAGCGTAAGATTATCGGCAACCTTTTCTTGGACGTGTTTTGGGACGCTGTTGGGGGTGAAGTCGAATTACTTGCCCAAGGCACACTCTACCCAGATGTTATCGAAAGCGCCTCGAATAAAAATTCCAAAGCCTCAACGATTAAAACTCACCACAACCGTATTAGTCGTGTCCTTGAACTACAGGAACAAGGCAAGGTGCTCGAGCCGCTCGACCAGCTATTTAAAGACGAAGTTAGAGAACTAGGCATGCTCCTAGGTATTGATGCAGACATCGTTAATAGACACCCATTCCCTGGGCCTGGACTCGCGGTACGTTGCCCAGGTGCCATCACTCCAGAAAAACTCCATTCCATTCGTGAGGCAGACGCTATATTTATCGGCAAGCTCAAAGAACACGGTTGGTATGACAAAGTCTGGCAGGCTTGCGTCACCCTCATTGACTCTAAAACTGTAGGCGTCAAAGGCGACGAGCGTAGTTACGAAAACCCAGTCAGCCTAAGAGCCGTCATCAGTGAAGATGCCATGACCGCCGACTGGGTAGAACTGCCCTACGAACTCATAAGAGAAGTCAGTAATTTAATTCTAAACAAAGTACCAGGGGTTAATAGGGTTCTCTATGATGTGTCTACTAAGCCGCCAGCATCCATTGAATGGGAGTAAATTTCAACGATTTCAGATTATTTGCTTTGTTAGAAATTTTGGCAGTAGCATTGTCTACAGCCAAAATTTCTGCCTCACAACTAACCTAAACTAGTTAAAATTATGGTGGTTGCTCGAGTAGTTTTGTCTACACTGTGCTCTACGGTTCTTCGTTAAGCCAATCATTCTAGTAAAATAACTAGCTAACTCAGTTTGTATTTAATGGTTGGTTAATCCACTTTTCACTCTTCATTTTTAGTTTTTTCACTTTATTATCTACACTGTGCTCTACGGTTCTTCGTTAAGCCAATCATTCTAGTAAAATAACTAGCTAACTCAGCCAAATCGTTACTTGGTTCACTTTTCACTCTTCATTTTTAGTTTATAACTTAACTTCATGTCTCATTTTAAACTTATTGTTGGATTAGGTAACCCTGGTAAGCAGTATGAGGGGACTCGGCACAATTTGGGGTTTGAGGTTTTAGATAAGTGGGTTGAACAAGCAGGGCAAAGCTTTACAAGGCAGAGAAAGCAGCAGGCTTTAGTCGCCAGAGTAAGAGGGCTTATATTAGCTAAGCCTCAGACTTTTATGAATTTGAGCGGTCGAAGCGTGCAGTCTTTGGTCAGGTTTTATCAAGTGCCGTTATCACAGATTCTAGTCATTTATGATGATAAAGATTTGGATTTGGGTAAGCTACGGTTTAAGCAAAAAGGTTCAGCAGGGGGGCATAATGGCATGAAATCAATCATGCAATCATTAGGTAGTCAGGAAATCAATCGATTAAAACTTGGTATAGGTGGCGCTGACAAGTCGAGCATGACAGGCCACGTACTAGGTAAATTTAACGTTCAAGAGCAAGAATTGTTGCCTGCATTTTTTGATAAAGCACAACAGGCAATAAACTACGCATGTGAGCAAGGGGTGTTAGAAGCGAGCTCAAAATTTCATTGATAGTATAATCAATTCCTATAAGAAAAAATTAATAGTAATTTAAAGTACGATAAAAAATATTTTGATATGCGATATAAAGTATAATGCTTTACGCAAATTATTTTGATATAATTTTTTTTTAAATCTATCATGTTAATAATAAACTTTTAGCTTTACTAATAATAAAAAATCTTTAATTTCATATAATCTTTACAGAATTTACTATGTATAAATTATCACTCAAACACACTATTATTTCATCAAAGTTATCAGCAGCAGCGTTAGCTAGTTTGACCGCCTTAGTTCAAGCCCAAGAAGCGACAGAAGAGGTTATACAAAAAAAGACAGCGCTAGATACCTTTGTTCTCGATGGGGGGCCTACCATGATTTTCATTGGCTTGGCTTTTGTTGCTATGTTGTTTTTCATTGTTTTAAATGTGATGAGCTTAACTCGCAAGAACTTTGCACCACAAGAGCTCATAGATGAATTAACCCCTCTCATGGCTAGTTGCCATATTCGCTCAGTCATGATTAAGGCAAAAGAATCACCAAGCTTCTTAGGTCAGATGATAGGTCAAAGTTTTAGAAAGTTTGATGCGACTCATGCAGAAAACTTTGCTTTAGATGATATTTCTGATGAAATTGTTAATTATTCGGCTGATAATGCAGGTGAGCCTCTTGCTAAATTGAGCTACCTTTCACTGATTGCGATGATTTCTCCTATGCTTGGTTTGTTAGGTACCATTCTTGGTATGATTGCAGCGTTTGGTAAATTAGGCCAAACAGGTCAAGCAGATCCGGCTCAGTTAGCAGGTGATATTTCTGTGGCTTTGTTAACCACCATGTGGGGTTTGATCACAGCTCTTATTTCAACAGTGGTTTATTTCATCTTAAAGGCTAAGCTAAGTAGCCTTATTTCTGAATCTGAAGAAGCTGCTAAAGAATTAGTTGCGGTATCTATTGATGCTATTTATGGCGAAGGTCAAATTGCAAAAGTGCCAGAAGGTTTTGGAGATCAAGCTTAGATTTTAGGTCTACTTAAGTCTTTTGCACTTATTAACTTTGACTTTAATTAGTTAGCTTATGTCTAGAAAGAACTCACCCCTCAATGAGGAAGACTCAACCATGGATATGTCTCCTATGATTGACATGGTATTCCTGTTGTTGGTTTTTTTCTTGGTCAATGCTAACATGATTTCAGTGCAAATTGATAAAAATGTTAAAGCACCTACAGGTTCTAATTCAAAACCTCAGCTTAATGTAGAAGGTCGTATAGTAGTTAATATTCGACCAGACGGCTCTATTTATAATGAAGATGGTAGTCAGCGTCTAGATGCTAATGGGCTTACGAATTATATTACTGAGCGCAAAGCATTTTTTGAAAACAAAAAAGAAAGACCACGCTTGCACCTGCGTGGTGACAAAAGTGCTGTATTTAGATTCAGTCAGAAAGTGATGGCCGCAGCTGGCGCGCAAGGTATAGATGAGGTCATGTTTGCGGTAGTGATGCCAGATAAGTAATTTTTTAAGAATAAAATGGGTAAGAGACGAAAAAAACCACAAGAGTCAATTGGAGAAATGGATATTTCTTCTCTTATTGATGTTAGTTTTTTGTTGTTATTTTACTTTTTGGTTAGCTCATCTCTCATTGAAACGGAGAATGATTTAAAAATGAATATCCCTAGTTCGGCTCCGCCAACAAGTGAAGGTCCATCTATAGAGCCATTGTACATTACTATTCGTCCTAATGGAGATATTTATGAGGGAGACCAGCTCTTGGATCGTTATATAGGTTTTGAAGTTCCTTTATTGAGTTCACGCTTAGAGTTTTATAATGCTTCTGCTAAAGCAACTGGAGAAGAGCCAACTGTGCAAATTGAGGTGTCTATGGCAGCTGAAAATCAGAGCTTTATGAATGTGCTTAACGCTCTTGCTGGTGAACAAATTTCACAAATTTCAGTGTTGGGAGTTCAATAAATCAACTCTTCTTTAATTCTTTTAAAAAATAGTTAAAATTTTATGAAAATCAGAAATATATTTACACTTTGTTTCACTTTGTTAGGTCTCTTCCTATCTCCTCTACATGCGGCTGATTTAGGTGACTTACTTAAGAGCTTTAATACAGCAATGAAAGCCAAAGACTACAAAAAAGGCCTCGAAGTAGTGACTGAAATTGTAACTGAATATGGTGCAGGAGCTAGATTTAATTATGGGCCTAAGTTTGGAGAGTTTTATTACAATAAATCTATTTGTGAAATGCAGTTGGGGCAATATGACGCAGCTGAAGCATCGCTTAAAATATGTTTAGAAAAATTTTCTAATGATCCAGATACTGAACCAAAACAAAGAAATAATTATGCTAACTACGCCAATTATAAGCTTGCAGAATTATCAAAACTTAAAAAGGATTATTCTGCTGCCTTAACTTATACTAATGAGTTTTTAGCTAACTATGATCCTAGTAATAAATATGAAGCCAGAGTGAACTTAGTCAATGTTAAGTTGGATAAAGTAGCGTTCAGCTTAGCTGACGGGCAAACTAAGATAGCTTTTGAGATGTTTAAAGAATTGCTTGTTGAGCCTAATTTATATGATAGAGCGGCTTTACATAGAGGGTGGAAAGCCTTTTTTGAAATATCTGGAGAAGATGCAGATTTACATAAACAGTTAGTTTTACTTATTCAAAGTCATCCAGAGACTATCAATGCTCTTCCTCTTGAGTCACTCAAAGGTTTTTCTGCACAACTTAAATTTGCATCATCTGCAGTAGCGCCTGAGCAAACTTATTATTATGTAGCGCAAATCCCTTCTATGCAAGATATGCTAAATACTGCAGAAGCTAACTTAGAAAGATTACAAAATCGTTCATCAGTCAAAGATGGTAAAATTACTTACTCTAAAGCTTATTTTGAACAGCTAAAAAATGAGATTGAAAAGCGCCACTTACAAAAAGAATCTCTCGATTATGGCGTTGAAATTGAAAAGGTAAGAGCATTGAGAGCTTTAGGTCAGACATCAGCTGTCATTAATTATTATGAAGGTTTAGATGCCAAGTCTGATGAAGTAGAAGAAAACTTTCTTAAGTTAGCTTATTTTAGTCTGTTAGATATTTATTCTCAATTAGGAAACAGAGATAAAGAGCTTCTTTATGCAGATAAGGCTAAAGCTCTAGGTGGTGATACAGGCGCTGGTTCTATTCACTTAATTACGATTAATAGTTTTTTCCAGAGTCAAGATTACAAGAGCGCAATTGCTTACTTTAAAAGAAATAGAGCTGATATATCCAAGTTAAAAGATGTTTACCCAGACTGTTTATTCTTAGTGGGTGTAGCTGAATATTTGCAGGCTAATTATGATGAAGCCAGAGATCTATTTGAAGAATTAGTAGAGAAGTTCCCTCAACATAAAGAGGCAAGTCAATCTGCTTACTATGCTTGCCGTTGTTTCTATTTAAACAATCAGCTTGATGAGGGCATTGCCGCTTATCAAAATTATATTAAAGATTATAGCCCTGAGGTTGGAGATAACTATGATAAGGCTTATGTCGATTTAGCTACTCTTTATAGGAAAAAAGGAGAATTAGAGGCATCAAATAAAACAGTAGATGAGTTTATAGCTAAATTCCCTAACTCTAAGCAAGCTAATGCAGCACTCATTGTTAAAGCCGATAATTTATTTCAAGATCAAAAAGTTAGCCAAGGCATAGAGCTTGTTGGAACTATTGCAGACGCTGCAGTTGCTGCAAAGGATAACAACATGATTGCTCAAGCGCTTATTCGCTTGTTTGCTATTGTGAGCCCAGAGACTGAATCTAAAGAAGGAAAGCAGGCTCTTGCTTGGTATCAAGCTTATATTGATGGTGTAGACTATGCTAATGTGTACCACTCATTCTTGCTTGGGGAAGCTCGAGACTTCTTGACCAGAGCTCAGTCAGCCGAAACAACATTAGAACATTTACGCAAAGGTATAGAAGCAGCTCCTGCCCAAGTCTCTTTAGAGAAAACATTACCTTTTTATGCTGATTTGCTCTTAGATGAGAAAGGTATTGAAGCGGCAAAAGCAGAAATTAATAAGTTAAATTTTGCGGCTATAACTACTACTAGAAAAGCTTGGAAAGAATTAGCTCTTATTCAAGCTTACCAAAAAGTAGCAGAACAAGAAAAAACAGATAAATATGAGCCAGCCATTGCGAGTTTAGTAAAAAACTTACGTGAGCTAGACGCTCAAAGCCTGCCATCTAAAGCTCTGTTTTCTGTAGCTCAATTTTTACATTACTCTTCTAAAACACCCCAAGAAGCTGTAGGTTTTTATGGGATTATTCAAGATAGAGGCCAAGATGAGGATCTTTGGCTGCCTGCTGTCATGGGTCGCGCTGAGTTATTAGGTGTTTCTCCTGATAAAGGTAAAAGAACAGAAGCAGCAAGCATACTTTTGGATGTTTATAAAGATGAATCACAGATTCCAGAAAGTCGCGAAAAAGCTCTATATCAAGCTCTTAAAATTTATGAATTTTCAGAAGACTGGGCTTCACTTGAAAAATTTGCAGCGCAATACTTAGATAAGAAAAAGCATCAATTTAGAAAATATTCGCCAGAGGTAAGCCTCATGTATGCTACTTCATTTGCAGAACGTGATATGAAGGCAGAGGCTATAGCTGCTTATGCCAAAGTATTTGGTGGTCATCAGTCTGCGGCAAGAGTTTCAGCACCTGCTATTTATGAGTGGATGAAATTAGTTTGGGAGAGAAATCAAGGAGATGATAGACAGCAAGGTTATTTGACTGGTTGGGAATTTGCGAAAGGCATGCAGCCATTTTTACAGCGTATGAGTGAAGATGAAAAAGCCAAAATGGCAAGATTAGAGGCTCTTATCAATCAATATGAAAACGAGCCTGGAATTAAAACCAAGGAACAGCTCCTTCAAGAAAAACTTAAGAACCTCTAAAATAGATACCTATGAAAAAAATTATTCATTCACTACTTTTAGTTGCATTACTTATTAGTCCAGTTCAAGCAGAACTTCCTGTTTACATGATGCCTAAAGGTTCGGCAGGCGGACTAGTATACCTTATTAAAGGAGATGCAGCTGGGGTTACTTATGTTACCCAAAAAGGTTCAGCAGCATTTAAAGAGGTAAGCACTAGGCAGCTTGATGGCATTTATTTTTTAACTCCTAAATCTTATTTAGAAGCGCAAATTGCTTATGAAAAAGGTGATTATGCAAAAGCACAACAGTTATTAAAAACCTGTGTTGAAACCTATGCTAATTTTAGAGGGGTGAAAGGTAATTTTGCAGATCTTGCTTGGTATGAAAATTTAGTTATTGAATTCCAGCTAAAAGGTGAATCTGCAATTGCCTCAGCAGGAGCAGAATTAGCTAGTTTTAATAAACAGAGCTTAGATAATAAAGGTCATCAATTACAAGTTGAGCTTTGGTCTGAAATTTGGAGTTTGGTTGCTGAAGGTGATAAATGGAAGAAAATGTTACGTGAGATAGATCCATTATTAGAGTCTAAAGAAATGAGCTTTAATTTCAAATCTCAACTCTACTATTTAAAAGGTCTCGCAAGTGAAAAAGATGGGAAAACAAAAGAAGCTATTCCAGCTTACCAGCAAGTATTGATTTATGGACGCCCTAATCAAGCCTTCTATAAACAAACTTTATTAAGCCTTTTAAACTTACAAACAAAAGATGCCAAAGCTATCGCTTATTTAAAGAGTTCAACTCCTTCAGAAGTGCAGTTAAGTCAACCAGGGGCCAAAGTGGTGGCTGAGGTTTCTGGTCTTATTAAAATGTATGAAGCTTTTTACCCTCAAGAAAATATTCAAAATGATTATTTACAGTGGAAAGGCTATTATGTAAAACAAAAGAAATCTAAAGATGAGCAAGATGAGGAAAACTCAGAAGCTTAATTATTTAGATATTTAAAATACCCTATTAACATGAAATTAATTATCACTAGTCTTATTGCAGCTCTTGGTTTTGCTATGGCTCAACCAGATGCGAGTACTTATATTACCTGTCAAGCTTGTCATGGTGCAGATGCCAAAGGTTTACAGTTAGGTCCTAATTTAAAAATGGCCCCATCACTTATTGGCTCAGAGTATGTGGTAGGCAAGCCAGAACTTTTAGCTTTAATCATTCTTAAAGGCATTCAAAAAGAAGGTGCTGACTATGCTGGTGTTATGGCCGGCATGGAAGCCATGTTCGCTGATGATCAAAAATTAGCTGATGTGATGACTTATGTTCGTACAGGTTTTGGCAACACAGCTGAGGCAGTAACTGTCGAGCAAGCTAAGGCTTATCGTGCTCAATGGGCAGATATCAAAGCGCCTGTTACAAGAGCGAAACTCTCTGAGTTAGCAAAATAAGCTTGCTTTTATTATAAATTTAAAGCATAACCCGTTTCCCAATTAAGTTTAGTTTGGTTGATTGCCTCTTGATGGTCATCCTAAAAGGTATCTTTACTCAGTAAATAAGGCTTAACTAGACTTAAGAGGTTCATTAACCTTAACAACCAGTAGACCATGTCAAAACTAACATTAGAAGAAGCTAAAACTAGCGCCAACGATACAGGTAGTCCTGATTATCAAATTGTTGCTCTTACTCAGAGAATCACTCAGTTAACAGAGCATTTGCAAACGAATAAAAAAGACCATTCATGCCGTCGCGGCCTTTTGGTCCTTGTAGCTAGAAGAAAGAAATTGCTTCGCTACCTTAAAACTGAGTCACCTGAACGATTTGAAAAAGTAGTTCAAGGGTTAGGCTTACGTTCTAAGTAAAATCATTTTAAAACAAAATTGGGTGGCTTATAGCTGCCCAATTTTTTGTTTGGCATACAATTATATGCCTAAGAATTCATTAATATTATGACAATAAACAAAATAACTAGTCAGGTAGGGGAATTCCCTATCACATTTGAAACAGGTAAGATGGCCAAGCTCGCGGATGGAGCTGTCGTTGTTACTTCAGGTGAGACAACAGTACTCGTGACTGCTTGTTCTCTAACAAAAATTAAACCAGGTCAATCTTGGTTCCCTCTTTCTGTAGAGTACAAAGAAAGAGCATTCGCAGCTGGTGTTTTCCCAGGTGGTTACTTTAAGCGTGAAGGTCGTCCAACTGAGAAGGAAATTCTCACTTGCCGCATGACAGACAGACCATTACGTCCGCTTTTCCCTAAAGGTTACCTTTATGAAACGCAAATCGTAGCATTAATGCTTTCTGCTGATGGCATCAACGATGCTGACATTCTTGCTATGAATGGTGCTTCTGCAGCATTAGTGATTTCTGACATCCCATTTGAACGTCCTATTGGCGCTGTGCGCGTAGGTCGTGTAGACGGCGAGTTTATCATTAATCCAACTTTCGAACAACGTGAGGTTTCAGACCTTGATCTTGTTTATGTTGGAGACAAGGAAAATGTAATCATGATTGAAGGTGGTGCTGACCAAATTCCTGAAGAGGAATTCATTAAGGCATTACATTTTGCCCAAGAAAATGTGCAAAAACTTGTACAAGCTCAAGAAGAGCTACAAGCTGTTGCTGGTAAAGAAACTCGTGAATATCAAGTTTCAGTAGCTGAGCAAGACTTGCTTGATATTGCTTATGAAGTGGCAGGAGACCGTATCGAAGCTGCTATTTATGCTGACTCTAAAGTTGAGCGTGCTAAGAAAGTAGGAGCTCTTCGTGATGAAGTAGAGGCTACGATTAAAGAGCGTTTCCCAGAAACATCAGATTTTGCTATTGAAGAAGCTTTTGAATACCTTCAGAAAAAGGCATTTCGTATTTCTATCTTAGATAAAGGTAAGCGTGCTGATGGTCGTTCACCAGAAGATTTGCGTGAACTTTTTGCTGAGGAAGGCTTACTTCCACGTGTGCATGGTTCAGCTCTTTTTGCTCGTGGTGAAACACAGGCTTTGGCGGTAACGACACTTGCACCAGCAGATGAACGTCAATACTTTGACAACTATGCAGGCGGTGAAGACAGCAAGCAGTTTATATTGCATTACAGTTTCCCTCCATTTTCAGTGGGTGAAGCAGGCCGTTTTGGTGGCTTGAACCGTCGTGAAATTGGTCACGGTAACTTAGCTGAGCGTTCAATTGCTCCAGTGATTCCAGATGAAGAGGACTTCCCTTACGCAGTACGTACCGTATCAGAAGTACTTGAATCAAATGGTTCGTCATCAATGGCTACAGTTTGTGCAGGTACGATGTCACTTCTCGGCGCAGGTGTACCACTTAAAGCTCCAGTTTCAGGTATTTCAGTTGGTCTTGTGACTGAGTTTGATGAATCAGGTAAGATGCTTCGCTACAACCGTTTGTTGGACATTATTGGTTCAGAAGATTTTTATGGTGACATGGACTTTAAACTCTGTGGTACTCCAGATGGTGTAACCAGTTATCAGCTTGATCTTAAGCTCCCAGGTATCCCACTTTCTATCCTCGAAGAAGCTATTTACCAAGCCAAAGAAGGTAGAGCTTTAGTACTCGATAAAATGCTTTCTGTTATTTCTGATACAGCAGCACTTTCTGAGCATGCTCCACGTATTCATACTATGCAAATTGATGCAAACCGCATTGGTGAGCTCATAGGACCAGGAGGTAAAAATATCAAAGCGATTCAAGCTGAATCAGGCGCTGATGTGAGCGTTGAAGACGGTGGTATTGTGACTATCTGTGCAGTTAAAAAAGAAAGCTTAAATGCTGCTATTTCTGCTATTGAAGCCATGTTTAAAGAGATTGAATTAGATGAAATCTACGAAGGTCCAATCGTATCAACCACTAAGTTTGGTGCGTTCATGAACGTGATTCCAGGCAAAGATGGCTTAATTCATATTTCAGAACTTGCTAACCAACGTGTAGAAAATACCGAAGATGTCGTCAAAGTAGGCGATATTGTTAAAGCTAAGTGCATCGGTATCGACGACAAGGGGAGAGCCAAGATGAGCTTACGCGCCGTTAATTAGTCCTTGATGTTAATTTGAGGCATTAACTGCTTTATGAGTATTTTTAGTAGGTACTACAAAAAATACTCATAGCATTGTTTCTTCTCTCAAATTAACATCAATAACTTATAGACTATTTATCATTTGAGCTTGCCAAAACGCCTTGCTCAAATAAAAAATAACGCTATAACTAATTAGTTAATAGAACGTTTAAAAAAGCAGCTTGGGTTTTGGTTAGCCTAAGGAGACTGTTTGAAGTGTATTAATGACAAGCCAAACGCTAGTTTTTTCATAAGCAAGGCAAGACCGTAGTCTGGTATAGCCATACCAGACAAGGGAGTAACGCAGCTTATGGGAAAAAGAGCTTTGGTAGTCATCATTAGTATATTTGCGTTAGCAAAGTAATTTTCTAAAATTTAAGCTAAAAAACTTGTTGTTGATAGACTTTAAATAGTCTCCTCAGCTGTTTCTTTGTTTAGTAGATAATTTTCATGTCTAAATTAGCACCACATATTAAATCTCAGAGTTTGCAAGCTTTAGAAGCTTGGCTGGCTGAGCATGGGCACAAGCCGTATCGTGCTAAACAGATTTGCGAATGGGTATGGCAGCATCAAGTCAAAGATTATGATGAGATGCTTAATTTACCTCTGGCTTTGCGTGATGCTTTGCGTGCTAGTTTTTCTATAGAGCACTTAGAGATTGCCGAAGTTAATGGGGCTAAGGATACGACACAAAAATTTCTGTTTAAATTAGAAGACGGGCGCTTTGTTGAGTCTGTTTTGATTCCTGCTAATATTGGCAAAGGTGGTGTGCAGTCTAGCAGACAAACTTTGTGTGTTTCTTCACAAGTGGGCTGTGCGTATGGTTGTAAGTTTTGTGCTTCTGGGCTCTTAGGGCTTACACGTAATTTAAGTACAGCTGAAATTGTGCAACAGATTGTACAGGCGCAAAACCATAGTGGTAAACGTATCGATAATTTAGTCTTTATGGGTATGGGTGAACCTATGGCTAATTTACCTAATGTTTTGCAAGCTCTTGATATCATCACCCATCCTTGGATGATTGGCATAGGGGCAAGGCATATTACTTTATCTACTTCAGGCTTGGCCCCACAGGTTAAGAAGTTAGCCATGTACCCTCAGCAAGTACGACTCGCTATTTCCCTACATGGAGCTACAGACGAAGTTCGTGAGCAAATCATGCCTGTGAATAAGAAATGGAAGCTAGAAGAGCTATTTGAATCTTTAGATGTATGGGTAGCGCATAAGAAGCAAAGGCTGACCTTTGAATATATACTCATCAAAGGAATCAATGATAGTTTAGAACAGGCGAAGCTGCTAGCTAAGCACGCGACTCGTTTTGGCGCTAAAGTTAATTTAATTCCTTACAACACTGTAGAAGGCTTAGAATGGGAGCGTCCAGCGATGTCTCACTGTCAAAAATTTCAGCGCGAAGTCATTGCAGGTGGTGTGACAACTACGTTACGTATAGAAAAAGGGCATGATATTAATGCAGCTTGCGGTCAATTAAGGTTGCGTAAAGAGCAAAGCTTAAGCTAAATTGGCTATATGTGGGTGAAAATATTACTCTTAAGTTTTAGTGTAGTGCTTATTGCCGTTAGCTTTCCTAGGAGTGTATCGGCCTTGTTAGATGAAATTTATAGCTGGCAAGCGGCAGAGTCTGGTACAGATGATAGAATAGAGCAGCTTGAAAATATTAATGCTTTAGGTATTAGTGATAAAAGGGGTTATGAATTAGCCAAAGCGTATTTTGATCAAGCTTTGGCAGCTAAAGATCCCGATGTAAAAAGCCAAGCTTACACTCAGTCTTTAGCCGCTTTTGAAGAGTTATTGGCTTATCAACCACATCATAAGGCCGGACTACATAACATAGCGGCTATCTATATGAATCAAAGCCAGTATGAGCAGTCACAGCTTTATTTTGAGAGATTGTTATCCATGATGACTAAGCGTGATTTTGGAGCACGAGTAAGGCTGAGTTATTTTAGAATGTGCCTTATATGGTCAGTTATTTTTGCTGATCAACAACCAGCTCAGGAAAAATTCCTCCTCCTAAGAGCTCAATCAGTATTTGCTAGCACCCAACCATTTCTTTATTGGCAGTGGAGTGGTGTGAAAAAAAAGAATGCAGCTAATTTAAATTATATAGATTATAGATTAGAAAAGTTAACCAAAGTTTCTCCTCAGGCTCCAGAAAAGTTCATAGAAATTACTTATTAATAATCACATGATGAATTTCCGCCAATTACAATTTTTTAAAATTAGCCTACAGTTAGTAGATATACTCTTGATTTGGTTGAGCTTCTTTGTCGCTATCAAGTTGAGATTGTTGTGGCTTAGTTTCATTGAAAAATATTTTTCTCGTTGGATTGATGTCAGTACCATATCAACCCCAAATGAGTTAGATTTAAGTAATGGGTGGGCTTCTTACAGCCTTATTATTATTGGCATGCCATTTATTTTATCTTGTTTAGGATTTTACCGTGATATTTTAAAGCCACATTTTACGACGGTCATCTGGAACATAGTCAAAGCTGCTTTTTTTACCTTAGCCTTAGGTCTGATTTTGGAGTTTTTCTTTAAGTTGGGGGCATCCAGTCGTTTGATTATGGTTAACGGCATTGTAGTTAGTATTCTTGTTCTTATAATCCGTTACGCGTTAACGTCTAGTTTCATCAAGAAAAAGCTACAAAGCCAATATAAAGATAATACAGTATTACTGATTCAGGACGCAGGTGAAGGAAATAATGTAATTGTAGACCAATTGCTAGGCAAAATTGTGGTCATGACTACTCAAGAAGCCTTGCAGCTTAATTTATTTGAAAAGACTCTAAAGGTAAAACCGATAGAAAAAGTGATTATCAATAGTAGTCAAGTGGCTTTGAGTCAATTTGAGCCTTTAGTGGATCTTTGTTCGGCTATGGGTATTGAAATTTGGTGGCATACCAGTGCTTTACACCAATTTAAATCAGCGATGAGTATTGATTATTTAGGTGATGAGCCTCTATTAGTGCTACATAGTTCACCACGTTGGCAAGCGAGCAAAATTACGAAGGAAGTGTTTGATAGAAGTGCTGCTTTTGTATTACTGATTTTAAGTATCCCATTTTGTTTGTTTGCTACATTAGGAATCATAATCACTAGTCCAGGCCCTATATTTTTTAGGCAAGAGCGCTCTGGATTATATGGTAAAACTTTTAGGATGTTGAAATTTCGCACGATGAGCGTCAATGCTCCTGAGCTGTTAGATCAGCTGAAAAAAGAACAAGGCAATGATATGGATGGGCCTGCTTTTAAATTACATCATGATCCTCGTATTTTTGCTTTTGGTAGAATTTTGCGTAAGACAAGTATTGATGAGTTGCCCCAACTCATCAATGTGCTGTTAGGCGATATGAGCTTAGTGGGGCCTCGTCCTTTGCCTACTTATGAAGTAGAGGCATTTACGGAGCCTAGGCATTTGCGCAGACTCAGCGTCAAACCTGGTATAACAGGGATGTGGCAAGTGGAAGGTCGCAGTAATGTTGTGGAATTTGAAGATTGGATTAAATTAGATCTCAACTACATTGATAACTGGAGCTTTAAGCTAGATTTACTGATATTACTCAAAACAATTCCTGCGGTATTACTCTCTAAAGGCGCCAAATAAACGTAGATATGAACAATAAAGAAATTAGTTTAGTCGTCTTTGCTGCCGGTATGGGAACGCGCTTTGGAGGGCTTAAGCAAATAGCGGAAGTAGGGCCACACGGTGAATGCTTATTAGATTATACGTTATATGATGCTAAACAAGCTGGGTTCACTAAGATTATCTTTATTATTCAGCGCGTTTTTGAAGAAGCATTTAAAGCTAAGGTGGTGACCCCTTGGGAGCCTCATTTTAATATAGAGCTAGTTTATCAAAGCACCCAAGACCTACCAGAAGCTTATTTAAATAGTTTTTTGGAGAGAAAGAGTCCTTGGGGAACTAGCCATGCTCTCTGGGTGGCTAAAAGTGCGATAAAAGAGCCATTTGCTATTATTAATGCTGATGACTTCTATGGTAGACAGGCTTTAGCTCAAGTGGCAGAGTTTCTTTTAACTCAGTTAGATCCTAACAAAGCTTTAATTGTGGCTTACCAACTCGAGCAAACTCTCTCAGAGCAAGGCACGGTAAACCGAGGTGTATGTGGCTTATCTAAGCAAGGAGAGTTGATAAGTATAGATGAACACACAGGCATCAAAATGGATAAAGAAACTCAGGTTATCAGTGGATTGAGCTCTTTTCATTCAAATAGTCAAGAGTTAGATAAGCAAACCTTAGTTTCAATGAATTTATGGGGCTTTCACCAGGACTTTATGCAGTATGTGGATGAAAAAATCAGTGATTTTTGGCAACAACTCACTCAGGAGGAAGAGTCCTTACAATTAAAGCAAGAATGCTATTTGCCCAGTTTGGTGACTCAAGCTATTACAGAAGGTGAGTTACATTGCCAGGTTCAGGTCACGCAATCACTATGGATGGGCATGACCTATGCTGAAGATTTAGTGATGATAAAAACTAAGCTTCAATCTATGGTAGATAAGGGAGACTACCCTCAGTCACTACCTCATGTGCACGGACTTTAGGCTAACCAATAAATATTCAATACTAGGAATGAGATTTAAAGATTGTATTTTTAGAGGTATGTCATAAATTGAGATTATGAGTGAGGAAAAATCAGCGGTACGTTTTGGGTTATCCATTTTATTATTGGTGACTTGCGCTTGTATTGTTTTAACTATTTTAAAGTTTTCCCAAGATTTTTTCACGCCTCTTTTATTATCTTTTTTACTGACCATGATAGGCGCTCCTATTGTACGTAAATTAGTCCAAAGGCGCATTCCTCGCATCCTTGCGGTATTAATGACCGTGTTCTTGAGCTGCTTAGTCTCAGCTATTATCGTTGTGGTCGGGATATTTATGATTAATGAGCTAGAAACTAAGCTCGATAAATACAAAGAACTTAGTAAGCAAAAAGCAGAAAAAACTTTAGATTTAGGTGTCGCATGGATTGAGAAAAGTGATACTTTACGTAAAAAACTCGAAGGTTTGGTAATTTTAGATGGTAACGATAACGAGACTAAGGAAGCTAATTTAGAAAACCAAGAAGAGGCGCCAGGTGCAGACGAAAAAAGCTCTACGGAAGAAATCAAGGAGCAGCTCACCTTACTTTATGAGCAAGCTATTGATAACCTCAGCTTAGAGTCGCTATTTACAGCAGGTGGAGGAGTCTTTAATTTAGGTAAGGGCGTGATTGGTGTAGTTGCTACTTTTTTTGGAGTGGCATTTATGACTATTATTCTCCATATCTTTATGCTTAGTGAAGCTGCAGATTTTCAACAGAAATTTGCCTTATTGAAAAAGAATCAAGGACCTAAAGTGGATAACCTGCTTAAGGGCTGTGCTCAAATTCAGGACTTTTTAATTATCAAAGCCTGTATGAGTGCGTTAACGGGTGTGCTTGCAGGTACGTTGTGTGCTGTGCTTGGGCTAGACTTTGCCTTGTTGTGGGGTATTTTAGCTTTTGCTTTGAACTTTATCCCCGTGGTGGGTTCTGTCATGGCTAGTATACCGCCGTTTATATTGGCCTTAATTTTGTACAACCCTACCATAGCTTTTGTTGTGTTAGGTGGTTATGTCATCATTAATGTGGCTATAGGTAATGGAGTAGAGCCTCTTATAACAGGGAAAAAGCTAGGCTTGTCTTCTGTTGCGGTTGTGATTTCTGTTTTATTTTGGGGTTTTATCTGGGGAGGCGTAGGCATGCTTATGGCAGTACCCTTAACTATGATGGTTAAAGCTCTCTTAGAAGATAGTGAAGACTACCAATGGGTAGCTCAGTTTTTATCTAATGTAAAAGCAGAGGAAGCAGCCGAAGAGTTAGAAGAGGCGACAGTTAAAGCGGAAGCATAATTTAGCATGATGAGTCTTTTCCGCCCTTGTATAGATATTCATCAAGGCAAAGTTAAACAGATAGTAGGTGGGAGCTTAGTTGCTAACCAAGCGCAAGAAAACTTTGTCAGCGACTTATCAGCTGCAGATTATGCTCATATGTATAAGCGTGACAATCTGCAAGGAGCTCATGTGATTATGCTTGGCTCAGATATGAGCAATCAAGAAGCCGCGCAAAAAGCTTTGCAGGCTTGGCCTCAAGCTTTGCAAATAGGCGGAGGTATCAATATAGATAACGCTATTTATTGGCTTGAGCAAGGCGCTAGCAAAGTCATTGTAACTTCTGCACTATTTAATGGAGCAGAACTCAATCAAGAGGTTTTAATTCAGCTCAGTGAATTAGTCGGTAAAGATAGGCTAGTTATAGATTTAAGTTGCCGCCGATGCCCACAATCAAAGCAGGGTTGGGTGGTCACCACCAATCGTTGGCAGACGCTTACGAATTTAGCTATTACAGAGCAAAGTTTAACTGAGTTAGCTCAATATTGTGACGAGTTCTTAATTCACGCTGCAGATGTAGAAGGTCTCAAGCAAGGAGCAGATTTAGCATTAGTAGAATTTTTGGCACAGTTTAGTCCCATTACCACGACTTATGCGGGCGGTATTCACAGCTTAGATGAACTTCATGCTTTTGAGGAAGCTTGCCAAGGAAAATTAGATTACACCATAGGTAGCGCCTTGGATATATTTGGTGGTGAAATCAGTTATCAAAGTTTGGTTGAGAAAACTTAACAGTCTCACCACTAAATAATCCTTACTTTTGGCATTTAGGGCAGTAGAAAGTACTACGTTGCCCAAGAGTCATGACTATGATTGACGTTCCGCACTCTGGGCAAGGTTGGTTAGCTCTGCCATAAACACTCAATTGTTGGGCAAAATAGCCTGGTTGATGGTTGCTTTGCACAAAATCTTTGAGTGTGGTGCCTCCTTGGCTAATCGCTGAGGTTAAAATACTAGAAATGGCTCTTACGAGAGCTTTTAGTTTTTTGGCTGAGACTTTGTTGCAAACTTCATTAGGATTGATTCTAGCCATAAATAAAGCCTCGCAAGCATAGATATTACCCACTCCAACGACGATATGTTGATCCATAATAAGAGTTTTGATAGATTTTTTGCGTTTTTTGGCTAAATCTATTAAATAAGCATCATTAAAGTCAGGGCTAAGAGGTTCTGGACCTAGCTTTTTAAGTAGCGGGTGTTTAAATACAGAAATAGTGGGTTCAATAAGTATGCAACCAAAGCGTCTAGGATCATGATAGCGTAACTCTTGCTCTGTATTAAAATGAAAAATAACATGATCATGTTTACGTCTTTCATCGCTAGGCTTACAAAAACGTAAACTCCCTGACATACCTAGATGAATAATCAAAGTTTGCTCATTTTCTAAATGAATCAATAGGTATTTAGCTCTACGTTCTAAATTTATAACTTTGATGTTATCTAATTGTGAAACGATATCAGGTATGAGCCAACGTAGTTGAATTTGGTAGATACTTACACTTTTAATGAAACGACCTAATAAATGAGGAGTAATACCTCTTAATGTAGTCTCAACTTCTGGTAATTCAGGCATAAGATAGATTAGTTAGTAGCATTCAGCACGTCAAACCTTGGTTCAAAATCTAGTTTAGTTATTTTGATAATCAGAGAGAAAAAGGCACAAAAAAACCCACGTTTCAATGGGTATCGAAAGTGGGTTACCAGTGGCGGAGTAGACGGGACTCGAACCCGCGACCTCCGGCGTGACAGGCCGGCGCTCTAACCAACTGAGCTACTACTCCTTCCAGTTGGAGCTGTGGTTATATCTTATTAAAAAAATGAGTCAAGATTTTTTTAAATACAAACCAAAAAATATTTTAGCAGGCTCTTAAAGAGTAATTAGTTCGCCTGCATCTTGTGCTAAATCTGGTAAAATAAGCTCATTCTCAACAGGTTTTTCAAGGCTCTTGAATTCCTTTTTTTGAAGTGAGTTCATAGTTGAGGCAGGAGTGCCTGCCTCTTGCTGGGCTTTTTGCGCTTGCTGATTTTTGTTCAGGGTGCGCTGAGTATAACTTAGACTTCCGCAGCTTAGCAAAAGTAAGCTGGGAAGTATAAAAATGAATGAAATACTAAACCTTAACATTAGTGAGGGTTAGTGATATCAAAGAGCTCTAATTCAAAGATAAGAGCAGTATTAGCTTGGATTTCGGGGCTTACAGCTTGTGCACCATAAGCGATATCAGGGTGTAAATATAGTTTCCACTTAGAACCAATAGGCATAGTGGTTAAAGCTTCTTTGAAACCAGGAATAACGCCAAGGTTAAAATTGACAGGTTGCCCTTCAGGGCTTTGGTCAAAAACAGTACCATCTATAAGAGTACCTTTGTAAGCGACACTAAATTGTGCAGCTTGGCCGTCTTCTTGCTCATCATAGGTGCGGCCTTCGCCCTTAGTGATGATTTCATATTGAAGCTTACTATCTGTAGTGATAACACCTTCTTTTTTAGCATTTTCTGCGAGGAAAGCTTCTGCAACGACTAAGTTATCTGCAGCTTGTTTGTCTGCGTGTGCAGCAGCTTTTGCGTCTAATTCTTGGATAGCCACTTGAAACTCTTCTTGGCTCACTTTGCTCTCTACTTCGGCTAGAGCGTCTTGGATACCTAGAATAAACGCTTCTTTGTCAAAATCTTCTGCGCCAATACCCATTTGGGCAAATTGCTGAACTAAGCCCTGAGTGTTATAAAACCCAATACCATAAAAGGTTTTATTGAGTGGTTCTTCAGCTAATAAGTAACTAGAACCGAGAATAGCCAATGAAAGGCTCAGATGACGAGTTAATGTTAATTTCATATTTATAGTATAAGGTTAGATTGATAAAACGTTTAGAATAGAAGCTTTTGCTTAATAGGTAATAAATAAAAAGCTTTGGATACTTTTTGTAAGTTAAAAGCGCTTACTATTAAACGTAAAAAGCTGGCATATGCCAGCTTTTTTATAGCTTAAATAAGCAAAGGTTGATTGTAATAGCTTATTTAGGAAGGTAAACGTGAGGTGCATAACCTTCCCAAATCCCATCTTCTGATGAGTCAAACAGTGATTTTCCGTCAGGCAATACTACTTGACCGCTTTTGTTGATTCGTTCTTGTTTAGCACTACCGTCAATTCGGATTACAAGCGCTTTCCCTCCAAAAACAGAAGAATTAAACTTGGTTTTACTCGGATCTTTGTGGTCCATAGCTCCTACGAGAATTGGGATTGAGCTTTTATCTGAGGTACTAAATGAAACGCCCTCTTCTTCCATAATGTAAGAGAAGCCGTTTTCACCTGCAGTGAGGATATTGCCATCAGAAATAATGTTGTCAGGTGCGCCTTTAACTGATGCCCCATCTTTAAGAGCGAATACACCTTCATCCTCAATAACGCCTGATTGAATGAGTTGCCCCAAATAGACATTAGCGTCGTTGCCAGTAAAATCAGCTAAATCAGGGTCGCGAGTCGCCGTGTAGTCGTCCGGGAACGAGCCAAAATCTCCTTCGAATTCGGACATAGCAAGGTAGATTTGTCTACCGTTGTTTGTCGCTGTAAGGAGGTCTCTTTTCTTCATTTGCTTGAGAGCCATAGGTGTTCCCATGCCTGCAAGAGTTGCAATGATGGCAATAACAACCATGATTTCGATAAGAGTGAAACCAGATTTAAATTTAAGTTGAGATAATGAAATAGTCATAACGATTAATAAAAATTATAACTAACAAGAAGATAACATCAAGGAAAAAATAGCCTATTTTTTTAGAATGATAAAATGCAAGCCCGATGGTCTGAAGCCAAAAGGCTAACCTTTGATTCAGAAAGTTTATATTTTGGTCTGAGTTCTCTTAAATTTTGAGTGATCCAAATATAATCAAATTTAGAATAAATACCTTGATAAGCCCAATACTGAGTCCAAATAGGGCTGGTATTAGATTTATTTGTCATTGAGTATCCTGGGTAAAGTGCCTGTCTTTGCTTTTTAGAGTATTTAATAGACCTAATAAGTTTAATAGGTTCAGAATTCAGGGTGTCATTAAAGTCGCCTAAAACAATCAGTTGAGTATCTTCTTTTTTCTTAAGAGTAGCTTCTATATGTTGTTTAAGTAATAAAGTTTCCTGATATCTGATATCTTTTTGGTGAGCAATAGGGCTAAAACGTTGTGATTTTAAGTGCACGGCTAAGCAACGTATAACACCCAACGGAGTCTGCAGCTCAACATCTAAAATGCCTCTGTTCATCAGTAATAGCTGCTTGTTGAGTTGGTAAGACCAATAAGGGTTACTGTAATTTTGTATAATAGGGTATTTTGAGAGTATGGCTTGTTGTCTGACGGTATCAATGCCTGTGTAGAGCAGGCTATAAGGTAGATTAAGCCCTTTTTTAGCTAAGGATTCTTGTAACTGTTTGAGTGCCTGAGATCCGCCAATTTCTTGGATAGCCAAGATATCAGGCTGGTAGATTAATATAACATGGTGAACAGCTTGAACTCTTTCTAAATCTTTAGGTGTTTGAGGTTTGGCTGTTTTTTCTCCTTCTACAAAATAATTTTGAATATTGTAGCTCATGATAGTGAGCTTATGATCGGAGCCGTTAGCTCCTGTAGGTTCTAGGGCTAAGCAAAAAAAAGCATTAGCCCCTAATAAGGCTAATGCTTTTTTGGTTATTTTAAACCATGAAGTCATGGTTTTTTGTGACTAAGCTTTTTTATCTTCTGAGCTTACTGATTTTTTAGCAATAGGGTTTTCAGATTCTGTCTCGCCTTTCATGAGTTGATCTTCGAACTCTTCACGAGCTTTTTTAAATTCTCCCATACTGCGCCCAATGCCGCGTGCGAGTTTAGGCAAGCGATTTGCTCCAAACAAAAGGAGTAAAACAACAAAAATAATAACAAAGTCTAAGCCTTGAAGGTTTTGGATGAATGCAATGTATGACATAATGGTAAAGTTGATTGCTCTAGTTGTAGCTCAAATAGCTTAGGGTAGCAAGCTTAGTTTTTAGGAGTTAATAGTAACTCAAGCTGTTGCTTTACTAAGCTCTGTGAGTAGTAAGTTTGATAGGTTTCGAGTGCAGCAGCACAGGCTTGCTCGTAATCAAAGTTCTCAGAAAAAACGTCTAACACAGATTGGCTGAGTTGTTCAGGCGTATTTTCTATTTGTAGTATCCCTGTTTTAGTTAAACATTGATCATCGTGATTAGGGTGCAAATAAGCGGAAGTCTGTATAGAAATAACAGGTCGCCCGCAAGCTAAGGATTGGTAGACCTTGTTAGGTATCACACGCTTGGCTTTTGGTGTGTCACCAAAAACTCCAAGTAATAGTTTAGCAGCACCAATACGTGATGGGAGGTCTGCGTAGTCTATCCAAGGTTCGAAATGAATATGATCATGACCTTTGGCTAATTCTACACAAGCTTCTTTGCCTTTGCCGTCACCTAGTAATGTCCATTTGATATGGGGTGTGAGTTTAGCTGCTTGAACAATAAGATCAGCGCCTTGTAGAGGCACAAAGCTTCCATAAAACAGGACTTCTTGTTGGGCTTGGTTTGGCGCTTGTGGTTGGAAGAGTTCGGCTTCTGCGGAAACAGGGATAATAGTAATTTTTTCAGCTGAGGCTCCGAGCTCTTGGACAAAAAAGTCTCGATGCGCGGCTGTATCAGCAATAATATGCTCAGATTGAGCCATCATGTGGTTTTCACAGTAGCGTAATTGATGGGCTTTGCGTGATTTTTTATTGAGTTTTTTGCGCTCATACACTTGCTTGTCATAAGCGCTAATCAAGGGATCAAAAATGATGGGAATATTATTATGTGAACTGTAGCGGTAAGCGCCTTCGAAATCGCGTTGCCTAAAACAAGGCACCCAAATATAGTCTGCCTTTTTGGTTAGACCACTAAAAGCAGCTTGAATATCTCCAAGTGCTGAAATTTTAGGGCGAAAATCAACAATGTGATACCCCAACTCTTGGAGTTGTTGACGTATAATACGATTTCTCGAATAATGAATATCTCCCTTGCCCCACCAAATAATTGTTTTACTCATGATTTAAGCTAGATAAGTGTAGTTAGACCAAGGAGCTTCTTTGTAAGCCTCATCTTGGTAAATAAAGTCCAACATAAACTTAGCGACTTTTTTGGCATTATAATCACGGTGATTGCGCTCCCAACCTGCCTGAGCCACAGTTTTCCAGCTATCATCTTTGAGTAGAGAGGTGAGACGTTCTGAAAGCTCATCAATGGAGCTGTAATAAAGCATTTCATCTTCACTATAGAGTTGTTCAAGTTCAGCTCCACGAGGTGTGCAGGTGAGGAGTCCGTTACCCATCATCTCTGCGACTCGACTGGAGCTGTAGAGGAGCATTTCACTATGACGACTTAAATTAAGAGCCGCTTTAGAGTTTTGCATGAGATTATCTTTGTCTTTGCCAAAAATAGAGGGGTTGCCTAAGCAGCCAAATAAGCTAAATTGGATAGAATCATCTAAATTTTCTTTTAAGGAGCTCAGGTCTGCTTGACGTTGTGGGTCATTTCGATCACTACCGATGAAAATTAAATCATGTTCATGCTGCGCTTGTGCAAAGGATTGTTTGTTTTCAATATCTTTGTGAACAACATTAGGGATAAAGGCACTGCGACATTTTCCGTGACTAATATTAGTTAGAGAGTCACCTGCAGTTGTGCAAAATAGGCCATCAAATAAATCCGCCCTATCATGTAAATGCTGCACTTTATCTTCAATCCAAAGTGCGTCTACGTACCACAGAGCTACTTTGAGCTTAGGTAGATGTTGTTTAATAGTTGCAATAGTTTCTCGGGAGATAAGTTGTGCATGCCCTAGTAAAAGTAGATCAGGCTCTATGTTGAGGCAAGATTTTATAAGAGCTTGATTAGCTTGCTTGATTCCTAAATCACGCTTTCCAAACCAGCCGAGTTGACGAGCCATGTCATTGACTGAATAAGTGTAGACGTAATGCCCTAGTTCTAAGAGTCCATGATGGATTTTTTGGTCTTGGTTCCAAAAAGCAGCACCTTGTTTGCAAAATTGAAGATTAGCAGCGTGGACAATACGCATTATTAATTAGAAGGCTTAGATTTTTTTGGTTGAGCTGCATAACCAAAACTCTTGGTTTTAGCTCCTTTGTGTAATTTGCGCTCAGGCATGATCCAGTCTGCCACAAGCCATTCAGGTTCACGCGCCCAGTAGTAGGCTCTACCTTTCATATAACCACCGATGAGTTGCTCAGGATCTGGGTTGCCATGAAAGCAGGCAATTTTAGCGCCTTCGGGTAGAGCTGGCGCTTTAAATAAATTGAGAGGAAAAGCAGGAATGAGGTGGCGCTTCATACTATAAATCCATCCATCAGGCCACCATTCCAAGTTTTCTCCCATAGCGTAAGTGAGGAAGGCCTGCTCTGTACGGAATTTATCACGATCAATTGCGTCTTTCCATTCTGCGACTAGTTTTTCAAAAATATAATGGCTTTGCCCTGCTTCAAATCTAAAACAAGAGGAATTGCCTATATGAGGCAGTCCTCTAAATAACGTTTTATATTTAGGGAGCCAATTATGAATAATACAGTTGCGACCAGGTTTATAGGTAAATAAATCATCAATAGAGCCTACAATCACTTGATCAATATCTAAAAACAAGGTCGTTCCTGTATAATCGCCAAAGTCATCAGCGGTTAAAGCTAATTTAGTAAAATAACCAGTGCGCAGTAACTCGGGCATGCCTTTTGGTAAATTAAAAGGCAGAGTTTCTATCTCTGGCAGTAAACCAAACTCATCATCAGTCACACAAATAAAACGAAAAGGTAAACTGAGGTGCTTTTTAACCCCTGCATAAAGGCGATTTACGTAAAAAGCAGGGTATCTGGTGCCCCATTTAAGGCAGATAACATTGACAGGCTTAGGCTCAGACATGGGCAAAATTTAGCATTTTTATTTATTTATACAAGCTCTTATCATTGCGCAGGCTTATAAACAGTGACTGGGCCGACAGAGGGTGTTTGTGCCTGAACTGAGCGAAATTTTTCTACGGCTTTGACAACGAGCGGTATAGCTTGCTCTATTTCATGCTTGGTTGTGTAGCGTGATAAGGAAAAACGGAGTGCAGATTTAGCCTGTTTTTCATCTAGACCTAGAGCTAGAGGTACGTGTGAGGCTTTTTGCTTGCCAGTTAGGCAGGCTGAACCAGTAGCGCAGTTGACTTTGTAATGATTGAGTAGAATTTTTAGACCTTCGCCTTCGCAATTATTAAAAATCAAGTAGGAGGTGTTAGGTAGACGTAAAGCTTTTTCGCTGATAACCTGGCAATCATCTATTTGCTTGAGTAAGGCTAGTTCGAATTCATCTCTTAGCTCTTTTACACTTTGATTATTGCTAATTAGGTAGTCATGAGCTAGGTGCGCTGCAGCGCCCATGCCAATAATACTGGGTACATTTTGTGTGCCTGATCTTTTATCGGACTCTTGGCCGCCGCCATAAATAAGAGGCTTAAATTCACAGCCAGATTTAATATAAAGAGCCCCAACTCCTTTTGGCCCATGAAACTTATGCCCTGAAATACTGGCTGATACAATAGAGGTGTATTCAGTTAGATTGAGCGGCACCTTGCCTACTGCTTGGCTAATATCGCAATGCCAAGGTAATCCAAACTCGTTGAGAAGAGCGTTAATAGCTTCAATAGGCTGGATAACACCTGTTTCATTGTTGGCGAGCATGAGGTTAAGGTAAGCGTAATTACCGCTTTCTAGCTTGTGACGTAAGTCTAATAAGTCGACCACGCCCTGACTATCGACTGAGAGGTATTCAAAAGCTTGCTCATGCAGAATAAGGTTGTTAATCACAGAACTATGCTCAATAGGGCTGACTAAAATAGGTTTTTGAGCTGAGGGTTTCAGAAAGTAGGCATGACTAAGTATGGCAGTAAGGTTTGCCTCAGTTGCTCCACTCATAAAAGTCAGAGTATCTGAGTTGACCCCGACAAGTTTGGCTAACTGCGAGCGAGCATTTTCGATATCTGCATTAATTTGGCTAGCTATTTTACCCTGTGAAGATGGATTAATGGAAAGCTCTGTAAAATACGGTAGCATAACTTCCAAAGCCTCGGGGGCTACAGGAGTTGTGGCATTGTAATCTAAATTAATCCAAGTAGACATACTGACGATTAGGTGTTTTGAGTCTTTTTATAAATTAAAAATTGTTTAACTTGAGCTGATTTACGTAAGTGTTTGTGTGCTAAATCTAGCTCCAACCATGCTTCAAACGCAGCATAGTCTTCAGGGTCTAATTGCTGAATTTCAGTCGTACGCTTACTAATCGCTTTAGTTGCTATATCTTGGCGACTTTCCCATAAACCTATGAGTGTGAGTAAAGCGGAAAAAGCAAGAAAGACAAAATTAACCTTACTGAGGCTAGATAAAAAAAGCGCAACATCATCAGCTCTTTTAGAAATAGCCATAGGAATAAAGTTATCTAGTAACATCAGAATAATCGCAGAGCCAATAAATAGTATTTTTCCTAGTTTAAAATAAGGATGCAGAGGTTTATGCATAAATGAGATACTAAATTATTTATTAAAAAAGTCAATCGCACGTCGCGCTTTAGCTAAACCCTCAAACTTAGAGGGCTATATTGTTAATGCAACTAGCAAAATCAATGATAACTTAACCTTGCAAGGCTTTGGTTACAGCTTACAATTTGATGGAAACCCGGCAGCTAAATCAACAGACACTCTTGGTTTTACAGTACAAGGTAAATGATCTCAACTGAACTTAAATTTGTTTATTAATCAATGGTTAAAAAAACAAAAAATAGACGTTAAATCAATTATTAGACGTTATAATAGGTAACAACACAACAAAACTATTAAATGCGTAGAAGTTTCTTAGATAAAACCACAGTTAGCCATAATTTAAAATACAGGCGTAAGTATATCACAACCGTGATAAAAAAACTCGACCCCATAACAACAAACAAGCTAAACGTCGTCGTACGTTTAATGCCATTCATTATAACCCTCGTCATGACCGTTAGCCTAACTAGTTAGAGTAATAAATGGTTTTAATAGAGTTTTTCTTTGTTCATTGACTTAGTAACATTACTTGGCTAAAAATATTTCCATGAAGCCAAAGATAGGATTTGTAGGAGTGGGCAAAATGGGCGCTAACATGGCGCGTCATTTGGTAGATGTTAACTACGAGGTGGTCGCTGTCTATGATGTAAATAAGAGTGTTGCTGAATCGCTGAGCCACGAATTATCTATACAGCCTGTCACAAGTTTAGCCAGCGTGACTGACGCTGCTGACGTGATTATTACTGTGGTGACCAATGATGCAGCAATGCAACAG